>CAIPAT010000366.1 GCA_903863035.1 uncultured Lentisphaeria bacterium | reverse complement strand
TCTGTCAAGTGATCAAATGGAATAATAGGGAGCCTGCGACCGGTTATGCCGGATTGAACACTTGACAGAATGAAGGTTCTGCGGTATCTCTATTAAACGCTATTTCCGGCCATTAACCCACAAATTCTAGTGAAGACCCAAATTTTAATATCATTTTTTGACAAATAGTTTGCAACAGCTCTTATCGTAATTTCATTTACAATATCAGGATTTTTGTATCGGCCAAAAGGAGAATTAAATTCACCAGAGCTATTCACGCGAAATAATCCATTGTAGCACGTCTTATTCAAGAAAACTATTCTAGAAGCTCTTTGTATTTCATCCAATTTAAGATATATTTCTTTTCCCCTATCTAATTCTCTAATTTTGTAAAAATACTCTTCTTTATTTTCGTGTTCTTTCAGGTTTTTAATCAGCTTCTCTGGTGATTTTTTTATTGTATTGTATAGGTTAACCAGTTCTTCATTACTATCATTAATTACCGCACTTTTAGGTTGAATGTGAAATAGTACGGCCCCGCCTCCGATAAATGGTTCATAATATTTTGAAAAAGCATTAGGAAGATGCTTCTCTATTTCACTTAAGAGTTGTCTTTTACCTCCAACCCATTTTACGAATGGAGCAACGAGTTTATTCTTTCTTAAGGTTCGTGACATTATATATTCCTTAGTATAGTAAAAATAATATAGTTCCCGTTACTTAACAAGCAAATCTATATATTATATCTTTAAAATTCCACTGCACTGTTACTGCCATTAACCAATCCTTGGACGGTTGTTCCGCTTATTCAAACCGCTTGACGATTAAAACCGAGTTATTGCCCAGCATGCCGAAAGAGTTGTTGGCGATATAATTAACCTGTCCGGCGTTTTCCGGGTTGCTGACGACGATATGATTCATCGCGCATTCCGGGTCGAGTTTGTCAATATTCATACAGGGATGAACGATGCCGTCCTTGAATGCCGGAATATTTCCGGCAAGTTCCAGCGCTCCGGCAGCGCCCATGGCATGCCCGATAAAACCTTTGGTGTTATTGATGAAAAGTTTGGATGACGCCCCGAATACTTTTCTGACGGCGTTGCATTCCTGAACGTCGCCGACCTTGGTTCCGGTGGCGTGAGTGTTCAAGATGTTGATATCGGCTGCGGTGATTTTGGCGGAAGCAAGGCCTCCTTCGAGACATTCAGCCTGGCGTATATCCAGCGGCAGAACTGCGTCGGCGGCATCGGAATTCATACAATATCCGGCGATTTCGCCATAGATTTTCGCCCCGCGTTTCACCGCGTCTTCCAGACGTTCCAGAGTATACAGGCAGCCGCCTTCGGAAATGACAATTCCGTTACGGTCCATGTCGTAAGGACGGCTGGCCAAGGCCGGGTCGGCATGTCTGGCCAGGGCGCCCTGACTTCTGAAACTGGCGAAAATGCCGAAAGTGTGCGGACTTTCGGAAACGCCGCCGGCGATAGCCATATCCACTTCGCCGAGCATGAGCTGCTGCGCACCCTGGATAATTCCGCAGTTGCCTGCGGCACAAGCGGCGCCGACACAGATGTGCGGGCCGGTTATTTTCATGTTAATCGTAACTTCCCCGGCAGGATTGTTCGCCACGGAACGGGGATTATGATGATGGCTCCACAGGTTGATGTCATAATCAAACTGGCTGAGATTGTAAACCTCATTCTCCGTTTCCACATTGCCATGTTCGGTGGTGCCGATAAAGACTCCGATTCTGGAGCGGTTGCGGTCAGTAATCTCGATTCCGGCATCACGGACCGCCTCATTGGCGCAGAAGATGGAGATCGAACCGGCACGGGTGCCGTTCCTGATATCTTTCTTGTCCTGATAAGTCCTGGGATTAAAATTACACAATCCGGCGAACACATCTCCGATATAGCGGTGGGTCATCGTGCCGATGCCGGACCGGCGGTTCAGCAGGCCGTGTCTGAATTCTTCCAGCGTGTTGCCGTTCGGCGCGGTCAGTCCGATTCCGGTGATAACTATTCTTGCTCTCGATATTGACATTATCAAAAATTCCTGTTTATTAATTGTTGTTGTTATTTCATAAGCTTAAATCTATAAGAATTCGAACAAATTACAAGTAAAAAAATGATTTCCGGACTAGGAACAGACATAGTGCAGGTATCGCGGATACGGGAAATGATCGAACGCTACGGCGAACCGTTCCTCGAAAAGGTGTTTTCGGACGACGAACGCAAGGAGGCGGCGCGGCGGCGCGACCCTTCTCAATATTATGCCGGCAGATGGGCGTTGAAAGAAGCCATGTCAAAAGCACTGGGCTGCGGGATCGGCGAAAAATGCGGCTGGAAAGACGTTTCCACCCGCAATCTGGAATTCGGAAGACCGGAGGCCATACTCAGCGGGCTGGCACTCGAAACCGCCTCGGCGATGAGAGTGACCAGTATCCATATTTCAATCAGCCACGAGCAGGAATATGCCTGCGCGACAGTTATTCTGGAAAATTGTTGACAGTTTAAATGATTTAACCAGTTGACAAAATAATTTCTGAACTGCATATTAGAATTGTGAGAATTTGGTTCTTTTGTGTTTATAATGTTCGTCAGGTTTTGTCCGGTGTGATTGATTATGAGGGGGAAGGTATGGACAGGGTAAAGTTGCCGGAAACGATTCACGGAGAATGGATTTGGAAGAAGTCTCTGAAAAACAGGCTTGATTCTTATCTGTTTGCCCGCCGGGAATTCAATCTGGATTACAGCGGCATGGAATCCGAACTCTGGATTACTGCACACTGCTCATATCAATTGTTTATTAACGGCCGTTTTGTCGGTTTCGGACCGATGACTACCGAGCCCAATGTTTCTTACGTGGACCAGTACAATATTTCCTACTATCTGCAACCGGGGCCGAACGTTGTTTCGGTGCTGGTTTATCACCATACCATACACTCCGGGACTGATTTGAAGCCGCAAGGGGTATGGTGCCAGTTGCATATCAACGAACAACCGATCCTGTGGACGGATAAAACCTGGAAAGTATTCGAAAGCAACTGTTTCGATTTCGGGCGCGCCAGGGTTGAGCGCGGGTTCGAGATGAGTGAAACAGTCAACCTCAACACTTATCCTTTCGGCTGGAAAGAAGCGGACTACCAACAGGCGAAAAGCTGGCAGAATGCCGATTCCATGGTCTCTCCCGGCGTACTTGGCGCCGGATTGAAGATATCTCCGTTTCTACCCAATAATTGCGAAGAAAGCGAATGCTTCACCGCGCTTCATAAGGGTAAAATTAAAAACAAGATTGCCGGGTCGCATGTTAACTTTGAAGAAATCTTTACCGGTTATTCCGGAGTATATGCCGCTAAATCATTTTTGTTCAGCGAAACCGAGAATATGTTGCAGATCAAGGTTATTTCCGATAACGCTTTTAAGTTTTTCTGCAATAACCGGCTGATTAAATCGGATATTCCCGGCAACGACAGCGAAATCGAGAACAACATTCAGAATGATATTGTTGTTCCGATCAGGCAAGGCTGGAACAGCTTTCTCTTTATCCAGGAAGTCACCCAGTTCAGTATGGGGTTCATGCTGCAATTCCCGCAGTGCAAACCGGATAAAATTCTCCTGCTGCAAGATACGATCGAAGACTCGCCGCCATGCTGGAATATCGCCGGACCGCTGAAACTGCCCTTGCGAGATGCCACTCCATCCCTTAAATTTGAACGGCTGGAATCGAAATCTTTCAATCCTTCGATACGCAATCTGCTTAACGCGTCGTCTTTCCTCAGTGCAAGTGAATTGACCTGCGATGAAAAAGACCCTGTACTCAGGATTGCGGCCGGCCAGTACATTCTGTTTAAAGCAGAGGAACTGAAATACGGTTTCCCGATTTTTGAATTCAGCGGCAGCGCCGGCGATATAGTTGATATTTCTGTCGGCACCTATTTGAGCAGCACCGGATTTCCGATGATTAACGAGAAGTGCAAGAATACCCATTCATTGTATCTGCGTCAGGGCATCAATGAATTTCTGAAATTCAAACCCGGAGATTGCTGTTATGTCATGATTTCTGCCAGACGGGCGGAAAGCGAGATCGAAATCAGCCGGATCGCATTCTTTGATTTCTATCGTGTCCAGCGTAACGAGAGCACATTCCGTTGTTCTGACGACGAGTTGAATGAAATCTGGGATATCGGGCAGGCCGTACTGCACAGAAGCGCGAATTATGTCGTCTCAGACGACCATTATAACAGTCAGAACTCATATATAATTGATGCCTATGTCCAGAGCATGAATATGATTTTGACTTTCGGCGATTACTCGCTTTCTGAAATCAAACTAACCCAGTTTGCCGGATCACAATTCGAGAACGGCGACATTCCGACGTTGTCTTTCGGTTCTGAAACAAAGTCACAGATCAATCACATGTTTTTCTTTCCGGTCTGGCTGAACTTCCATTACAAGACCAGCGGCAACGAAGCATTTCTCAACAAAATGATTCCGCATCTTGATCTGTTGTTCGAATTTTACGAAACGATGCTTGACGAACATACCGGGCTGCTGACCGATATTTGCGTCAAATTTAATCTTCAATGCCCGCTGGCTTACCGTTCTTTGAACCGGAAAGGCATTGCCGCGGATATGAATTCGCTCTATTGCCGGTTCCTGCTTTCCGCCAGTGAAATATACCGTTCCATCGGCCGCCCGGAAACGGCCTTGCGTTGTATCGATATTGCGTCAACTATTGCGCTGAAGCTCAAAGAATACTGCTGGAATCAGAATAAAAACCTTTTTTCCAGCTTTTTCAGCGAAGGCCGGCAAAGCGATGAAAAAGACGCGCTTACTAACTTTCTTGCTATCTATTCCGGGGTTGGAGAAATTGAATCCTTTGAAGAAGTGTTCTTCGAATTTTTCAACTTTGACAAGCCATATTCCAAAGTCCCTGAACAAACTGAGCACCCATACTTCAGTTTCCTTTTCCTGGAGACGCTGTTTGCGCTCGGGCAGAGCGAGTGGGGCTTGAAGTATTTGAAAGACTTCTGGGGCAGAAGAATCGACCGCGATGCCAAAGCCTGGAAGCTGTCGGCTGATTCAGCGGTAATTTGTCCACTGGAACTTGCCGGCGGCAGCACCATCTCCCCGAATATGTTTTTAATCCGGGAGGCCGCTGGAGTACGCGTTGCTGAACCTGGTTTCGCAACGATTTATTTCAACCCGGCGATAACCTCGCTGACCTGGGCGGATGCTTTAATTCCGACCATTTACGGCAAGTTGCGGGTTAAGTGGGAAATTCTGGAAGACGGTTCGCTTGATGCAACGATTGATGCTAAATTCCCGTTGAAAGTTGTACCTGAACTTCCGCCGGAACTGATTGCCAAATCTACCTTCAGGCTCGGCGAGAACGTCGTTCTGCTGGACCCGGCTACCGGCAAATAATTTAACTGCAGCAGGAAATTGACCATGCAATATTCACAAGCCGGACAAGGCAGAGTGTTTGTAATCAGGCTTGAAGATGGAGATATCCTGCATGAATCCATCGAAAAGTTCGCCCGTGAGAAATCCATTGTCACGGCTGCTGTAACCGCAGTCGGCGGCGTTGACAAAGGCAGTCGCATCATCGTCGGCCCCGATAACGGGCGTGCTGCCAAAATTGTACCGATGGAATACGTGCTGGACGATGTTTATGAAGTTACCGGCTGCGGCACTATCTTTCCCGATGAAGACGGCAATCCGGTTCTGCACATGCATCTGGCATGCGGCCGCAATGAACATACGGTCACCGGCTGCGTCAGGGCAGGTGTAAAAGTATGGCACGTTCTGGAAATCATCATAACTGAACTTACCGGCTGTTCCGCCAGGCGCTGTCTTGACGCAGTCACCGGCTTCCGCCTGCTGCGTCCGTAGATCGCATTATTTCAGTAGCGGGCCCTCAGTCCGACAGACTGCTAGCGGGCGGACAAGCCGCATCAGCAAAAAACAGAATCCGGCCAAACCTGTTGAACGCATTCCGAATCATTGCTGCCGTTTTCATGAAAAGTAAAAACAAGATTGACTTTTACACATACAGTGACAAATTAAGTTTAAACAACCTGGCGCGGAGATAATATTTTTGCTCAACGGACAGCAGAAAACATATTGCTACAATTTTGTAATTGTTGTGGCTTGTTTTTACAATTTTGTAATTATTTTTTTTACAATTTTGTATTTAGTTAAGCTTGATAAAAAACCTTTTTGCTGACATTTTGCATATATAAGTTATTGCTTTTTAGGTATTTAGTTGATTTTGATATTTTATTGGCATAAGTTTTGCTAGAACAAATAGAATAATTTTGTTTAAAATTTTAAAACATAAACAATCCGGAGGGATTAAAAATGAGTAGTTCAATACGGAAGCAGGCAATAGCGGCAATTGCTGCCGAATCCTGTTGCGAATGTGATGAGGTCAAAGAATTGGCGATCACTGAAATTTACGGACAGGATGTGTTCAGTGTCCGGGTGATGAAGGATTATCTGCCGAAAGACACTTATAAGAAGCTGTTGTCAACAATCAGAAAAGGCGTGGCCATCGACGCATCAATTGCGGACGATGTCGCAAACGCGATGAAGCAATGGGCAATCATCAAAGGCGCCAGCCACTACACGCACTGGTTTCAACCGCTGACCGGCTCCACCGCTGAAAAGCATGATGCGTTTGTCGAAGCTGACCGTGACGGCGCGGTAATCATGAATTTCTCCGGCAAGAACCTGATCCAGGGGGAACCGGATGCTTCCAGCTTCCCGTCCGGAGGTCTGCGCGCCACTTTTGAAGCCCGCGGCTATACCGCCTGGGATCCGACCAGCCCGGCATTCATCAAAAAAGGCAGAAACGGCGCGACGCTGTGCATCCCGACCGCGTTCTGCTCCTATACCGGCGAAGCACTGGATAAAAAGACTCCACTGCTGCGTTCAATTCAAATGCTCGGAGAACAAACAAAACGTCTGCTGAAATGTTTCGGCGAAGACAGTGATGAAAAGATTGTTACGACGCTTGGCGCCGAACAGGAATATTTCCTGATCGACAAGCGTCTGTATATTTGTCGTCCCGACTTGATTCAGGCCGGCAGAACACTGTTTGGCGCGGTTCCCGCCAAGCATCAACAGCTTGAAGACCACTATTTCGGTGCGATCAAACCGCGTATTCTCGCGTTTATGACCGAAGTTGATCAGGAACTGTGGAAGCTGGGTATTCCGGCCAAGACCAGACATAATGAAGTGGCTCCGGCACAGTTTGAGCTGGCGCCGATGTTCGAAGAACTTAATCTGGCAGTTGACCACAATATGATCGTCATGGAAGTCCTGCGTCAGATTGCCGACAATCATGGTCTTGTCTGTCTGCTGCATGAAAAACCTTTTGCCGGCATTAACGGTTCCGGCAAGCACAATAACTGGTCTATCAGCCAATCCGGCAAGAATCTGCTTGAACCCGGAAAAGATCCGCATCAAAATGCGATTTTCCTGACCACGCTGTGCGCGATTATTCAAGCTGTAGACCGCCATGCCGACCTGCTGCGCGTTTCCACCGCTCACGCCGGCAATGATCATCGTCTTGGTGCTAACGAAGCGCCGCCGGCGATCATTTCAATTTTCCTCGGAGATCAGTTGACGGATGTAATCGAACAGATCGAAAAGGGCGGCGCGAAATCTTCGCAGGCTGCCAAAGTTATGCAAATCGGCGTGGATACTCTGCCGCCGCTCCCGATGGATGCCACTGACCGTAACCGTACCAGCCCGTTCGCCTTCACCGGCAACAAGTTTGAATTCAGGGCAGTAGGTTCAAGCCAGTCCTGTGCGGGGCCGAACATTACGCTGAACACCATTGTTGCCGAGTCCTTTGACGAAATCGCAACCGTACTGGAAAAGGCCGGCAAGAAAGATTTCAACAAGACTCTGCAAGGTCTGCTCCAGAACATCATCAAAAAGCATAAACGGATTATTTTCAACGGCGACAACTACAGCAATGACTGGCTGAAAGAAGCCACAAGGCGCGGTCTATACAATTTCCGCAAAACACCGGAAGCGCTGGATCGTCTGGTAGCTAAAGAGAATGTTGCGCTATTCGAAAAATACAAAGTGCTGTCCACCGCTGAAATTCACAGCCGTTATGAAGTATTCAAAGAGGAATATCATAAAAAGCTGAAAATCGAAGGTGAACTGGCACTGAATATGGTCAGCACCATATATCTGCCGACTGCGGCATCCCAGATGAACAAACTGGCGGATACTGTTGCCAAACTATCTTCGATCGGCATCAAGTCCGGCGTCAAAGAGCTAAAAGCTTCCATCGAAGAAATCGGCGCAATCATCAGCAAAATAGATGTCGCTTTCGCTGCTTTGAAAAAAGAAGTGATTGCCGACAAACCGGCTAAAATTGCCGAGGCGCTGTTTCCGCTGAGAAAAGCCGTTGACGCGCTGGAGCTGGTCGTGGATGATTCTATCTGGCCGCTGCCGAAATACAGCGAAATGCTTTTCATCTACTAATCGTTCCGGATTTATCAACAAAACAAATGCGGGGAAGAATCTTTCAGGATTCTTCCCCGCTTTTTATTGTCATCCTTCAGGACAAAAAACCTCCGGCGCTGTGGTAACGCATGGTTCGACAACCATGTTGCCAGCTAACACAAGAGGTTAAAATGACAGACGTCCGGAACATAGCTAATTATGTATTTGCTTTTTGATGATCTCAAAAATATACTCGTGCCCTTTGTGATTGGGGTGTATGCCGTCGTGCAGCAGCTTGAAATGCTCATTGTTGTTCTGATCGAGGACATCTTTAGACCAGGTGGCATATATGTCCGCCAGTTCAACTTCGCAGGCTTCTGCGGTCTGCTTGACGATGTTCATATATTCGGACAGGTTTTTCCGGCGTTGTATGCAATCTATGGCGCATGAATAATCCAGCGGGTTCTGGGTCAGCAGCAACAGCGGAATCCGGTTATCTTTGCAGAACATGCACAGTCCGGTCAGCGCGGTTTTAAACTTCTCCTGTCCGGCTTTTCCGGCTCCGGAATCATTCATGCCGAACATGGCGGTGACAAAGTCCGGTTTGAACCGACGGATTTTGTCGATGGCAAAGTCCGCGTCATTGCTTAACGAGCTGCCGCCGACGGCAGTATTTATGATAGTATATTTTCTCTTGGAATACGCCAGCCTTAACAGCGTATCAAAGTGCTGAAGATAATTTTCATAGCCTTCAGTACAATGATTATACTCGGTTATGCTGTCGCCCAGTGCCAGCCAGACAAAGTATTCAGAGTTTTCGATAAGTTTTTTCAGGTTCATTATGCTGCCTTTGTTTCATTCATTAAAGCGATAGAGTTGGAAATCAAATGCGCTAGCCGATTTGCAATGTAAAACGCCGTCGCCAAATGAAGACCCCGGATTGCCGCAGACAACTTCCAGCTTCAGGCTGCGTCCACGGAGCAATGGAATACTCAGATTAGCGGTATCCTGCGCGGAGCCGTTGCGATAAAGTCCGATGTAGCCGGAACATTTTTCCGGAAATTCCGGGCAAACCGATACGATGACACTGAAGTTGCCGTTATCCGGCATTTCTCCGGCAGGGAAAATCAGGCCGCGCATAATCTCCAGCCGATGCGGGGCGATGCGGTTGAAGAAATCCAGAACAGCCGAGCTTTTCCCCTGCGAAAGTTCCGTCAGCGCTCCCCAGTAGAGCGGATTGGCGAAAACGCCGGTACTCAGAATATATTCCAGCGGATAACACGCGTCGTCAATCTGCGGCATCATCTCTATTTCCAGTTTGCGCGCCGGAGCGTATTTGAGCGTATACCACAGATTCCGCAATGAAATGTACGGGTGATAATAACGGTGATCTTTGAGACTGCGTCCACGGTTTTCCAGAAACAGGCGGCCGTAGTCCAGACCAAAATCGAAATTCGGGCGGTTGCGACGGGTGACATCCATCGAAATCACCAGTCCGGGAATGGCCGATTTCAGCTCATGCAACAGCTGCCGGTAGGCTTCGTAGTGAATGTTGGCGTCCCCCGGCAGGGTATCATAGAGATTCAGCTGGTAAAGGTCGAATTTGAAGCGTTTAACTCCGAATTCACGGTATAAAGCGATTATCTTCTCCCGGATATGGCGGAAGTATGCCGGATTGCACAAATCCATGCCGCTGTAAGTTTCGCCGTGACCGAGCGAACGCATTTCCACTGGAACAAAATCGTTGCTTCTGGCCAGCAGATTCCATGGATTGCTTTCCAGCATTGTGTCGCGGCATTCAGCGCCGTCCCATTCTTTGGCTTCCGGACGCGACGAGTCCATGCCCAGCGGATTCATCCAGATACCGAGATTGATGTCAAGTTCGGAACAACGCCGGCTGATTACGGTGAATGAATTGGGGAATTTTTTCAGGTCAACGTCACCCATGAAGGTTTCGAACCAGCCGTCATCAATGAACAGGGTTTTAATTCCGGAAGCGGCGGCGGCCTCCACTTCCTGTATGATCTTCGCCTCGTTGATGTCCTTGCCGAAAGCAGGCCAGGAATTAGCCAGGGTTTCGACTTCGGACGCCGGGTCGCAATTGTAACGCGCCGCCTGATAGCGATGCAGTCCCAGCAGCGAACTTGATTCTTCAATCAAGCCGATGACACAGCCGTTTGCGCGGCGCAATTCACCGGAACGCAAATTGTCAAAGCCAAGCCCGGCCATATTTACGCTGGATGCAGAACTGTTCCATAAAAAGTCATATTCGCCTTTAATCGGCTGACTGTCGGGGAACGGCCCTTCCTTGTAGAAAAATACGCCTTTGCCGCCATCGTCCGGAAACAACAGAAAATTACCCTGATTTTTAGCGGTTGCGGCTTTTTCCTTGAGCCGCCAGTTGGACTGGTCGGTACAGGTGAAATAATCCACGCAGATTGGCGGAATATCTGTTTCCACCTTGAATCCGCCGAGATCGGAATAATACATTCCGGCCAGCGGAACGGTTGAACTGTAGAGATCATACCAGCGGATAGCCGCCGCGTCGTCGTAAAGGTACAGATGGCGGATCAAGGTCAATTCGCCGCCGGGAACCGCGATTTTGCAAGTCAGCACCGCCTTGGCCCCGGAAGACTGATAAAGCGCTTCAGGAACGGTGATTTCAAGCCCTTCAAACCGGCAGTTTCCCGACTTGTATAAGTCATAGTTCAGACGATCAGCCAGCAGCAGATGGCTTTCGCTCCTGACAATGGCACCGCCTTTAATACTGGCGAATTCATCAATTTTAAAAAAAGGGGTCAGCGACACTTTTATCTGTAAAAATTTATTGTTTAGCAGAAGGGTATCATGCTGTCGCGTAATCGTTGCTTTAGTGCTCATATTTTGCTTCCTTAAAACATTTATTCTTCTCTGGTCAGGTATTTGTCAGCCAGCCTGATGAATTCTTTTGACTTTTCAAATGAATCAATGGTCTCACAATGACATGCGACTTCCGCCACGGACGCATTCACCGTGTTCTTGATACCCTTAATCTGAGCCAGCATCTCACCGGCACTCCGGTTAAGGATGTCTTTCTGGGTATCCATTAATTTCTGGAGTATTACTTTACAGCCATTAAACACGTCAGCCGCAGTCTGCAAATCCGACCACGGACTGACATGGACTTTTGCCAGATTATGCAGCGTTGCAATCCGATTGTAAACCGGTGTCAGGCTGCCGCAACTGTGATAGTAGTAATTCCTGCCATGCCTGGAGCATTCCAGTTCGTACGGATAGATGAATTCAGCATAATCGTCCGGAGAAAACATCTGGCAGTTGACATCGTCCCCGCCGATTGACGGCATAAAACAGTCTTTACCGGTTTTCTCATTCATCTCTTTTGACCGCTTTATGGACAGGTCAGTGAAAAACGCCATCATGCGGTGAACAAAAGCCGGATTTTCCCTCATATCCATCAGCACATTGATCATGCCGCGCACCCGGCAGGTCTCCTCAAACGGAGAACCGGGCTTGCTGAGGTAGCCAAAACCAAGATTGTCGTCCTGGATGGTAAAATTTCCTTCGGTAAGTTCGGAAAACACCGCCTGACGTTTCCGGTGCAATTCCGGGTCAAAATGATACGGCTGAATGGAGATATGGTCAAAATCCACTTCACTGTTGATAAAAGGCTCCAGATGAAAATCGCCGCTTTTCAGGTTATAATCTATTTCATTCCAGATCGGGTTCCGCCTGTCCTTATTCCTGATCCAAAGCAGATTGAAGTTTGTGCTAACGGATTGATAGACGGGCCAGTCCCCAGGCATTTGTTCAATATAAAAAATCCTCTGCTTCAACTGGAAAATAATTACCTGTTCGGCAAGTTCACGGGGATATTCCCCTGTGGCAGACATGATTGCTTCAAGATCCAGCGGCAGATTTAACAGTTCCATCCACAGGTTCATCCGCATGATTGACCAGTCGAATGGAATTGAAAAATAAACCGGACTTTTTTCCGTGATTTCCAGCTTGTTATGCCTGGCGATCAAGTCTAGCCGCCGCTGATTTTCCGGACCGTTATACACTTCAAAGAAGTGGTATAAAGCCTCTTTCAATGCTTTAGACATATATCCTCTGCTCAGGCGCAATATACTCCGCCGTTAATATCTATAGTTGCTCCGGTAATAAAACCGTCGTATTCGGATGCCAGGAAGACAATAGTTCTTGCGACGTCTTCAGGGTTGCCGGCTCTGCCGAGCGGGATTCCTTTGATCGTTTCGTCCGCCGACTCTTTGGTGGTGTGGGTGGCGTGGAATTTTGTTCCGAGGATTAATCCGGGAGCAACAGCATTCACCCGGATTCCTTTGGGAGAAAGCTCATTTGAAAGCGCTCTTGTCCATGTCAGAATCGCGCCCTTGCATGTTGAATATACGAGCGAACCTGGATGTCCGCCTTTTCTTCCAGCGAGGGATGCCAGATTTATGATGCTCGCGCCATCACTGTTTTTCTCAAGATACGGAAGAGCTTCTCTGGTTACCATCATGGCTGATGTAACGTTGATGTCATAGACTCTCTTCCAGAAATCCATATCTATTTCACCCAAAAATTTTCTCTTCACAAGATCGCCGACGTTGTTCACCAGAATGTCTATTCCGCCAAGGAATTGCGCCGCCGCCGATACCATCGCCACGGCATCCTCTTCTTTCGTCAGGTCAGCATGAAAAATATCTGATCTGCCGCCTTTTGATCTTGTGAAATTAGCATTTTCCTCGGCCATTTCGCGACTTGCATAGTAATGTATGGCCACATCGCAGCCGTTTTCAGCGAGCAGATTTGCCACTGCCTGTCCGATACCCTGTTCAGCGCCTGTCACGAGAGCTTTTTTGCCTTTTAAAGAACCCATTTTACTTACACTCCTTATTTTAGTGTTACAATTTCAAATTCATTAAAGTCCAAGCTGAAGTCATTGCCGTCCTGCTTTAGTTCTCCGCCAAAATTGGTTAGTCCGGTTTTGCCGGAATCTGTGGAGAACTTTATACTTCCGGTTCCGGACGCCGCCACATAGAGGAACTGCGCATCGGCATTTTCCAATAAAGATACCGATACTGGAATACTGTTTTCGCGTAAAGCAAGCGGCGGTTTGATCTCATCCATGCAAACGCTCTTGAAAAAACGATCTATTTCGCCGCCAGTTCCAGACAGAATCTTTTCAATCGGCGAATCGAAAACAATGCAGCAGCCTTTGCCTGTTTTCCGCTTGAAAACTGACGGATAGGATATTTCGCCGTCGGCATCAAAAATAATGCTTGCCGCAATGACATCGGCGTCAACGCTCTTAAGAATATGACTTTTGATCTGAGGAAGCAAGTCAAAACCGGGCGACCGCAAATAACAGTCGTAGCGTTTCTCGCACCAGTATTGAGTGTCCATGGCGGCTTGCAGCCTGGAGTCCGGAACTGACGGAACAACACCGGTAAATTCCGGCGGAACAATGCCGGTGAAGACAACCGTTCCCCCGTTCCGGGCAAATCTATGCAGGAATTCCTCCCGTTCCGGATTAAGTTTAATATATTCCGTGACGAACAGGATTTTGAAGGAATTAATCAATTCGGCGTTATCCAGAAATAAATCCGGCAATACCATGACCGGAATTCCGGATGCGCTGAAACTGTCGGCAATATTGATCGCTTCATCCGTGATTTCCACCCCGTCAATATCGGCGACAGCAAATTGCCGTTCGTTGGAATTGCGCAGTACGCAGGCGAAACGGCTCATGACGGCTCCGGGTGCAATTCCCAGCGCTTTTTCGCTGTCTTTAAACAGACGAGCAATGGAGCCGATATGCTTATCCGAGTTGAAAAACCTGCCGGCATAAGAGATGATCGGAATGCCGCCGAAGCTCAGAGTATTGCGGCCGCAAAGCAGGCTTTGCTGTTCAAACGGCGCATTTGAAAGTCGCGGATGCCAGGCGTGGCGGTTGGTATAGTTCCAAATCCTCTTATCTAAAGCCGAGGCCACGCTGCAACCTTCAATTCCTCCGTGATCTGATTCGATAAGAAAACAATCTACTTCTTTGAGCATTTCGATTTCGAAGCGGGTTCCGCACAGCAATCCTGCGGTACGGTTCATCATCAGCGGCAGATTTTTCGCTTTAGTCGTCTGCCGGATTTCTCTCAATAATCCCAGCAGGTTATTTCTGCTCCATTCCAGATAAATGCCGCCAAGTTCCTTCTTCTGCTGATTGTCCGGCAGTTTATAACCAGTTTCAGCCATAAAGCGTTTTTTGCACGATTCACACTGGCAAATCAGATGTTCCACCCCCCAGCCCTGATACGGTCCGTCAAGATATACCGCATAAATGTCGTGATCGATAATTTCATTCACGATAGCGCGTATTGCCTGCCGGTACGCGCCGAAAGCGCAGACAGAGAACAGCGTTTCACCGCCAAAATGACGATATTGTACCTCCGGAGCCACCGGCTCGCCTGCTTCGTTGCGGAATATCCAGTCCGGTTTCAATTGTTTCAGCCAGCCGGCAGGCAGGGCATGCCCGACCGGAATATACCCGATAACCCTGACTCCGGCGTTTTTTCCGGCCTCAATGGTTTCCTGCAACAGATCGCGATTGTTTAATTTCGGGTGACTGGGAACAATCCTGCTGGGATAAAGCGCATACTTCCCGATGGAACCGAAACGGATGGCATTGGCATGGGCTTTTTTGCACAATTCGATGCCCTGCGCTGCGTCATAGCTTAACTCCGGCGTAAACGGAGGCCAGTAGGCATCATATAAAAAAGTACGTAAACTTCTCAGGTCTTTATCAAACATAATATTTCCTCTGTTTTAAAAACTTTCTTCCGCCAGTTTTACCACGCCGATTGTAAGCAGGAGATTGGCGAATCTGCGCTGTTCCCCGGTTGCGATAATCAATGAAGTGTTCGGAGATTTGATTTTATCGTAGAAAGCCCAGCGTTCCATGTCCGACCATGCAGCGCCAGCGCCCAGCATCGTCCGGTATTCGTCGTGAATATCCGGTTTAAAGTTTTCCGGCGGGGTCATAACGGTTGCTTCCTGAATCACAATAACATCCATTAGCGCCGCCAATACCTGGGTGCAATTCAATACACCTGGAGCCAGATTGAGAAATACTTTTTTAGAAAGCGGATTTGAACATGTCGCGACCGGAAAATTACCGTCGGCGATCAGGACTTGCGAGAAATGGCCGGAACTGGCCAGCGCTTCCAGTATTTGCGGGTGTATCAACTTTGTTTTTAACATTTATCCCTCCTATTTTATTGGATATGATCCATATTTAAATGCAGCCTCGAAAACGGTGCAAATATCTTCCGGCGGCACCAGCGGCTGGATGGCGTGAACCTGGTTGAAGACAAAACCGCCGCCCGGAGCGAAGATCCGGATAAGGTTTTTAACATGTTCCTCCAGCGTTGTTTTATCCGCTTTGCCCAGAATGTTCTGGGTATCGCAGCCGCCGCCCCAGAAGACGATCTTCCTGCCATATTTTTCCTTCAATTTGACCGGGTCCATGCCGGCGGCGGAAATCTGCACCGGATTGAGAATATCTGCACCCATTTCGACGATATTGTCGATCAGCGGCTCAATCGCGCCGCAGGAGTGCAGATACAGTTTCCAGTTGGTCCTGGAATGCAGCCACGCGGTGAATTTCTTATAATGCGGCGCAATCCGTTCACGGAAAATATCCGGCGAAAGCATCGGCGCGTTCTGCGATCCGAAGTCATCGGCAAAAGTAATACAAAAAGTATATTTGCCGATGGCCTGGTGCAGCATCTCATATTTTTTAATCATCTCATCACAGCGCTTCGCCAGCATATCCCCGATTTTTTCCGGCTCCAGCATCAGGTCCATCATAAATTCCGGCTCCACGGAAAAGAAATTTCCGCCAAAATTAGCGGAAACCGCATATTCGGTTTCTTCATAAATCCTGCGGGTATTCCGCTGCAGTGCTTCGAGATTTTCATCGGTCAGGTCGTAAGGCCAGGAAAACCAGCTTTTGCCGTCTTCGGCGTCAAAATAATAAGCTCCCGGCGGCATCAGAAACCGCTGCCCGGCGGCGTTTTTGAGTAATCTTGCGCCATCGGCTCCGGTTTGGACATCAAGCCCGGCGGGATACAGCACGTTCATATTCTCCGGCCTGCTGTGCAGGGAAAGCGACGCCCATTCCTTATGAAATGCCAGGCCGTTGACCTGAATAACGTCTATATGCAGCCGTTCTCTGATGACGTCCTCCACCTGCGCCAGCTGCTGCATAACATCATTGCATTTTACCGGCCCGCCAAGTCCGAGATATTTCTTCAAATTGTGATAGGCAATCACGTGAATGCCGCTGGCTCCGGTACTTCCTCCGAGGTCGACGGGAACCCGGTCCGCTTCTTTAAAAGCCAGCGCAGTCAATACTCTTTCTCTGCTGTTCATTTGATTAAAACCCTTTCAGCTTGATTCACAAATCCGGTGCGGCAACGAAAACCGCATCGTTTTAAGCGGGTCTACCACCTGGCAGACTCCGAGATCGCCTGCCAGGCTCATAAAGCGGACGGCATCGTTGGCGCTCATCTTCAGACGCTGCACAAGATAAGCATGAGCTTTGCGTAAAACAATCGCTTCGCATTCATCAAGAGTTTTTGCCGAACCGAGAAAGTGGATTTTATCCATCGTTTCAACTGCAGGCGTCGGCATAAAAGAGTGCTCAAGATGCGTCCGCAAAACAACTTCACCGGACATTTCAGCGCCGCAGCCGCATACTTCGCCATCCCCCATCAGCGCATGAATATCGCCAAGTGAAAGCAGCGCACCGCTGACGTTCACCGGCAGATATACCCTGGAGCCGGCGGTGATCTCCTTGCAGTCCAGGTTGCCGCCGTGTTCCCCTGGGAAGCTGGTTGAAACCGGATCTTCCGCCCGGGCGGTGCCAATCACGCCGATCATCGGACGTACCGGCAGAATCAGTCCGCCGCCGAATTCAAGCTGTTCATTTCTGATCTTTAAAATGCTTGTCTCAGCACCCTCGACATATTCGCCAAGTATGCCCGGGCCCCGGGCAATATGCATAACTGCATGATCCACGATATTGATTGCCATGATTTCGACACAAAGCACGGCGCCGGGACATGCGCCGGCGATGAAAACCGGTCCGGTCGCCGGATTAACTGTGTTCCACATTTCTTTCGTGAAAACATCTTGAGAAGACTTTAGTCTGCCGCCGTAACAATCTTCCAGCTCCAGGCGGAATTCCTCGTGTTCCTCCACCATGATCGCCGGCTGATTATGCGCCGACGTATTGTAAATAACATTGTTTTTGCAGACTCTTTTCATCCTGATATTCCGTCCGGTTTTCCTGTTCAACGGCCAAGCGCCTTCCGGGCGGCTCCCAGGTAGTTGTCAAAATCAACCAGCCCGAATTCTTTTGCCACTTCGGGCGCGGAAATCTCATCTGTCAGACTGTACATAACGGCGGTTCCCAGGTCGGGAGCTGCATCAATCAGCACTTTGCTGCCGTATTTACGCCGTATTTCCGGGAATTTGACGTTGTTGCCGTCCTGATGCATGCAGAAGCGGTCGAGATTGACTCTGGCCCAGGCAATCCTGCCGTAGAAATTTGTGGAATTCAGAATTCTGCCGTGCGGATCAAGGATATCGCTGGTGTTGTCCTTGCAGGCAGCGGCAAAATAACAGCGGCATTGATATGCCCAGTTCTGCTGCAAATGTCCGCCGTGGAACATACTGGAAAAACACAACACATCCGGGCGGAGTTTCTGGTAGGCATCCCGCAGCTCGTCGAAATTCAAGTCAAAGCAAATCACCCCGCCGAGCCGCCCCGCCGGAGTCTCAACCACATTGGCGCCGCTGCCAGCGGAAAGTCCTTTGTCCAATTCACCTTTTGTCGGAAAAGCTTTCCGGTAATCCCCCAGCAACTCCCCGTCCGGGCAGATAAATACCAGCGCATTGTATATTTTGCCGCCGTCTTCAAGTTTGATGGAACCGGCAATAGTACACTTGTTGCGCATGGCAAAATCCCGGTAGGCATTGAACATCGGTCCCGGTTTTTTTGCGCTTTCCGCCTGCGCCATCGTCTGCCCGACGGACTCCATGCCTTCACAGGTGACGACGAGGTCAACCCCGGTGCCGTCCAGTCTTGATTCCGCTTCCTTGAATTGAGCCAGCGCGGTATGCTGCGGGTCGTTTCCAAGTTCGGAAACCTGAAAATGAATTGTCGCGATATTGATAAAACGGGCCATAAGTCACTTCCTTCCGGTTATATAAATATTTACATTAAAATTTTTATGTTCTATATTATAAATGTTAAAAAGTTATAAATAAATGGCAAAAAACACAGATTACTTGTCAAAATGCATAAAAATCATTTACTGTTTGTAGACTTCCGCGAAAAACTTTCTCAATACTTCCGCAAATTGAGATCCGAATTTACGCCATACCTCTGAGTCAGGCACACACCTGGTTGCGTTAAGCCAGTTTGAATTCAGTTCGTAGACGATACTGTCAATTCCATACAGCTCAAGCAAGCCGTGCCCAAAGGTTGAAGCGCGGCCTTTTTCGATCCCTTCTCTAAAATACGTGCCTTCCCGCATCATTTTTTCCAGTGTATGCATCCGCTCAAGATGGGCGGCATCCGATCCTTCGTTAAAATGGAGGTTGCCATTGTCGTCATCATGAAGATCTATGGCGAAGCATGGAAGCGTTCCTTCTGCTTTGCGATCATCAAGCCATTGTACAAGATGAAAATTCTCGACGGCGCCAGATTTTGAGAAGGTAAGCCCCCTGGCGAATCCGCGATTGAGATCGTAACCGTTAACGTTAAAACGGGTCAGTCCGCGCACCACGCCATCCTTGCAGGCCATCGGGAGTATGTGGATGTCAAGCTCTGCAAGTATTGCCGGGTCTGAAAGTGCTTGCTTAATGATACCGTCGATGAACCAGTTCCCGCCCGCCTCCCAGGGATGGGCTCGTCCCCGTATCAATGCTGATTTGCGTCCCGGACCGGCGGACAGTGTAATTATCTCCAAAGGGCGTCTTTCAATGGTCTCGCCTATGGCCTCAATCTTTACGAGGGGATTGTCCTTGATGCGTTCGATAAGTTCTGCAAGATGGCGCGTCGTATATGGTTCTATCCTGGCGAATAAAACTTCGTCAGAAAGAAGCGTCACCGCTGTTTCAATACTTTTGTCCGGCATGGTCTGGAAGATCATTGGCGTCCAGTTAACGCCGTCGCCGGACATCTGAGCGCCGACTGGCACAGGGAACGCATTGCCATTCCTGCCGCCGTAGATGTTGTCTTTCGGCGGTATCCTGAGCCGCAAGGTCTGGCCTTTAGTTCCTGAAAGTTTGAAGTGCCAATGAGTGAGCTGGCGGTTTCTTGAACCCCGCTCATAGTCGAACAGAGGCTGAAAAACAACCGTTCCCTCCGGGCTTTCCTCCCAGTCCATCGGGGAACCGTTCTCAAACGCCCAATTAATGTATACCGGCTTTGTCATACGCAAATGCTCCTTATTCACTCTAAATATTGATTATTGCCTGCTTCGGAATCAGGTTTTATCTGGTAATTTCCATAAGATACCATATGCTTGGAGTACCTTCTCCGGCAATTACAGTTACAAAGCCGTTAGTCGCTTTAAACTCTTTCGCCGGAGCCGCGGCAGACATATCCGGGGCCAGAGCAGTAATTTTTACTGACGAAGCCCTGATTTTTATTTCAGTGTTGACAATCTCCGTAAGCACCTTTCCGCCTTTTCCTTTTTCGACAGACATCCGTTCCCCGTGTTTCGCCCCCGATGATTCCTTTACAATCGATCTGTAAGTGATCTTATCCTTATTGTTCTCGGCTCTACCGACAGTTGTCAGGAAGATTTTCGAGCATTTAGCAAGATCAAGCCTGTCAAGAGAGCTTGCAGTAATTGTCGCGAACAGATTTGACGACTTTATGGATATGTCCTTAAAGTTGATTTCTTCAGAACCGGGGAATCCGGTAAAGCCTTGAGTCCTTGCAGTATTCACAAGAATCAGCCCTTTTTTCCAGTCTCTTACAAGCTCTCCGGTGTCACTGACCAGTCTGCCGTCCTGCAGACCGGTGTTCTCTTCAATTATCCCATTCTTTTTGAGATATTTGTCGAGTTCCGCGGCCAGCTCGTCTTTTTTAAGTAAATTATTAACTTTGGAATACTGCATGAAAGGCTTGTCATTCCGGCTCAGGGGCTTTTCAGAAGAAATCAGCATTGCGGCATTAGACGCCGGATTGCTGTAGCAGCTTTCCACCCTTGACACATAAGTAAGATAATTGAATGGAAACATCGAGTTTCTCAACGTTCCAGACTGATACATAGTATCTTTTTTGTTGTAAACAAGCTGGATAAGATTCTTTGAAGGGGCCACATCTCTTCTGTGATATATCAAAGAAGATACCGGAAACGTTCCAAATACCGCAGGGTCATTGAATTCCACTGTCGGGTTCGCTATCTGTTCAAAATTTTCAGACTGATCCCAGGTGTATCCCCATCCGCCCATATACGCATACTGAAACATGGCATCCCAGTCCTGAAGCGCGGATGTCGTCGAAAGCGAGATCAGGTGCGATGCTCTCCATTCATGCGGCCACATGGCGTCAGTTTCAGTGCTGCTTACCGGTAATTTATCGAGTTTTATCGCGGCCACCGGCTGCTCTATCAGCACCTCTTCACCAGCAATGGGATTGACCTTGGTCAGAGGAATATTTTTCATTGTCAGAGAGCCGTCGGCGCTCAGGGCAACATGGTCAAAATAAACATTCTGCGAGGTATAATCCATTGCCAGATGAGTCTCAAGTTCAGCCGCGTCATAGATGATGTTTGTCCCGGCAACCGGAACTTTGCAACCGATGCTTTTTAGATATTCTTTCATGTCATAATAATAGGTTGCCTGCAAATCTTTATAAAATCTGACAGAATCCTTTACTCTGGGTTCGGAATTGGCGGAGTTCCATTTTTTCGATGATTCGCCTAAGTTTTCACAATTCACGGGTTCAATATTGCCTTTGGCCGGATCTTCGCCTTCAAGCAGTGCTGAAACGCCATTCCTGCCGGTCCATGCCTTAATCACAGCTTCCCTGCCGCCGTATGTTTTCATGAGCCACTGACTGTAGAGCTTCGCGAGAATCTTTTTGTAATAGTCCGGGGTTCCGCTTTTTTTCTGCCAGTCAAAAAAGACAGACTGTTCATTTATAATCATCAGCATGGCTACGCCGGGGTCATTGATTAATGACTTGCCGGTATATTTGTTAACATGAGTAAGGTAGTCTTTCATGTATTTTCTGCCGAGCTCGATCAGCACAGGATCATAATACGCCCATGGCCGGTGTGAAAAATATTCTTTATAACCGGCCACGCCGTCGCTGCCGGTGAATTTTCTGGCGGAAAGTCCGCTTACTGAGTCAAGCAGCAGATATATGCCTCTGTCCTTAAAACATTTTATGTAGTAGTCAAAACGCTCAAGTTTTGCCGGATCACTTATAAAATGCTGGCGGTCGGCAAATGCTTCATCTATCAGGCAGTATTCCGTAAGATGCAGTCTTACAAGATTCACTCCATATCTGGCAAGGGTGTCAGTGACCGCCTCCGCCTGCTCTTTTGTCGGAAACAGTGTATTGGCGGAATGTATATTTGTACCCCAGAAGCGGGCGGGCGTACCGTCTTCAAACACAAACTTTCCGGCTTTCACTTTCAGGAATCCATGTTTCCCGGCAGGTGCGTCAAGCAGAAACGAAAGATTTACAAGCGCGTCCGGAGATTTCTTATTTTTAAGTTCAAATGAAAACCATTTTGAATAATCCCGCTGCGCTGTTACTGAAGCTTCCAGCATATTCGCGCCGCGTCCGAAAGTGACGCCCAAAATCAGCCAGACGACATCATCAGCGCCTGCGCTGAATATCAGCGACCTTATTGCCCGGCCCGGATACTTGTTTTTGATTGCAGCGGCGAAAAGACATACGGTATTCTTTTTCGGGCAGACATCATACAGAGGAAGCGTTGCGGCATTATTAGCAACTCCGTCCCACCAGTCGCCGACAAGCTCCCCGCAGTTCACGGGTACAGTTTCGGATGAACCGTCTGCATAATTGATTTTAATTTTACCGGCATTCCCTCTCGCCCAGGCGGCAGTGTTCAGAATGTATATCCAGTCGCATTCAATATCCGGAACCTTCAACTCTGCGCTGTCAGCAAAGCCTCCGTTTTTTCTGAGTCCAATTACTGCGTTGTCTGTCATTTTAGCCGGTTTGATGATATCAAAAGGGATATTGCTGACAACTTTTTCTCCGCCCTTCATTTTACGCAGATCATTATCGCCCTGATCCGTCCAGCCGCCGATTCCGTCTCCGGCATTTTCATCCATAAAGGCACGGGTTGCCGCATTGGACATGTCAGCCTTTATAAACGAACATTCGCCAAAACTCAGGTTGTCAAGGTACACGGAGCCCTTACAGGCAGGTGCAACGCCGGGATTGTCATAGAATACAAATACCGAGGGTCTGAGGTGAGTCGTTTCTTTAGGAATCACGTCGGTGAATAAGCTGAATTCCTGCCATTCTCCGCTGACTTCCACTTTCGCCATGAACCATTTTAAGAATTTTCCATTGGATTCGGCGGCAATGCCAACCGCAGCGGGAACAGGAGTCTTGTCACCTGATTTTATATACCCTCTGAAATAATACTTTTTCTTTACGTCTACAGCAATTGCTTTGCCCGCCGACATGTATGGGTTGGCTGTTTCGGAATCGTCTTTCAGCAAAAGGCTCTTGCCCCCTTCATAAGGAGCCGCTTCAGAAATAGTCAATACCTCATTCCTTTGCGCTGAACTCAGATCGGAATCAACATTAACCCCCCAAACCAGCCAGTCTTTGTTTCCAGATTCAAAATCCCATTTTAGCGATACTGTATCCGCAAAAACCGGAACACCAGCTGAAAAAAGGAATAACAACGCAATCTTATAAAATCCCATAATGACCACTATTATTCACAGAAAGATTTACATTACAAATTACATGTACTATATTATAAATGTTAAAAAGTTATAATTAAATGGCAAAAAATACAGGTTGTTTGTCAAAATGCACAAAAATTACCTTAAAAATATTACTTTGCAGCGTTATTTACTAAATCCGGTTACTCTGCTCTTCATTCAGCACGACGAAAATATCCGCGCGCGGCGGGTGACTCACGCCCATGCTTTCTGGCAACTGGAGTATATTGTTTCAGGTTCTGTTGAAATAAAATCTGATAAAAATAAACAGAAGGCAGGAACAGATGACTGCATTTTAATTCCTCCGGGCTGTCCTCATTGTTTTATTTATAACAATAAACCGCAATCGTCATGGTCGATTAAGTTTCACACCGCGATCGAAATTCAGCCGGAAAACATTCTCGTGCTGAAAAGATCAGATCATTCAATAAGCATAAGGCATTTGTTACTGGCGGAATTGAACAAACACAGTTTCTCCGGCGAGTCTTTTCTGGTTATAGAAAGTTTAACCGGACTGCTGACTGAGCTGGAACTTCAGACCAGACAAGCCGCATCGGCGGAATTGGCAATCATTGACCGCGTAAAAATGTTTGTAGACAACAAAGCGGGAAGGCGTATAACGGTAAACGAAGTGGCCGGTTTGGCCGGATGTTCACGCAACCATATCTCCAGCTTGTTTCATAAGGAAACCGGAATTAAGTTGAAGACTTTTATTGATGAGCAGCGCGTCGAAACCGCCCGTAAAATGCTTCAATACAGCAATCTGAAAATAGCGGGAATTGCGGCAATTATGGAATTTCCTGATATCTTTTCGTTTTCAAGATTTTTTTTCAGAAACAGCGGTATGTATCCTAATAAGTTCAGGCAGCAGAAACAGTTCCAGAAATATACGCTGCACGGCTAGCCGCAAATCAGAGTTTCGGCAGACTGGTAGACTGCTTGATTGCTGCAGGCTCCGCATCCGCTTCCGGGACGGGCTCCCAGCGTTCAATGCGATTACCATTTTCGATGGCAGCACGCAAAATCCAGGTTTTGCCGGAGTAAGTGTCCAGCTTGAATACCCCGTTTTCAGTTCTGGTTTCAGAAATAGTGTAACTGCCGCCGAAAAGAATAAACCGCGCGGTATTGATGGTGGAAGTAATATTTTGCCCGCCATTGGCATAAGCGATAACCGCAGTCAACATGGCAAGCGCAACCAGTCCCCAAAGCTTCCAGCGAGATTTCATAATTTATGCCCTCTTGTTCACTTGTGTTTAAAAATTAACGGTCTTCAAACCGCTTGACAGTTTTCATCACCTTGGGATTTGCAGAAAGCTTTTTAGCCGATTCAAACGCCACTTCCTGAACAGCCTTATATATCGCGTCCGGGATTTCTTTCTTGTTTTCATGGGGCAGTTCAATCGTCTTTTTCAACTCGAACGCATCAATTTTCTTTTCGCCCGGCTCTTTTAAAACTACAATTACATCCAGGGTATATTGCGCAACACCGCCGGAAATCATCAGTTGGGATTCCGGCACTGTAACATAAACGGTAAACGCATCAATTACTTCGCTGCGCGGTGATTCAAAAATCTTGCCTGCCGCGCTGTTAAAACCGTTCCGGAGTATTTCCTGGAGCGGATAATGATAAGTATCTTCAGTGAACGTATTCGGCCCGCTGCCGACCATGCTGTCCGGGCAATGCACTTCCACCCGGCATGGTACTTTGAATTTCGTCTTACTCAGAGCGGCTGTCTGTTCCGCAGTCAAATCGGTTTTATTGGGATCTACTGACGGCATGTAAACGCTGCTACATCCGCAAAAAGAAACGGCTGCGGCCACGACTATTAACGAAAACCACCTGTTCACTATTCAATCTCCTCTCCGGCATGTTCGATCTGGACGGCAGTACCTTCAACCTTCGTCCAGAAAAATACCACTACTAATAAATTTAACATATTATATTCTTCCGTCACTTCAATCAAAGCATTGCCTTTGCCATTCTTGATCGCACTGTCGCGAGCAGCTCTGGAGGGCTCTGAAGGTTGAAACGGAATACCGAGAATCATGGAACCTGATGAACTGCCGGAAACACGGCCATATTTCGTATAAGTGTCTTTTTCAGTAATCGGGGTGGTGGACGGAGAAATAGTGATTACGCTGGTACAGCCGGTGATCAACAGCATCATTAAACAGCCCGACACTGCTGCAATAATCCGGCACGGAAATAAATAGTTTTGAATGTTATTTTTCATAATTTACTCCAGCAGGTTACCGGATTTTTTGAATTTAACGGCATCGCCTCTGACCACAATCTTCTGCACGCTGTAAAAGAAGTAGGGGTTATAAATATTTTCCGCGGTGACATTAATCAAAGCGTCGGCTTTGTATTTGGCTTTGGCTTTCTGCATGGCATCATAGGCGCTGCAGGTGGTGACTGGGAATATCATCAGGATTGCAACACTGGAGTCAACGGCATACGCGTCCCGCTGAACGATAGTATAACTGTCTTTGGCGGTGATCGGCATGGTTGCAGGCGCCAGACCGCCCGGCGAAGTGCAGCCGGTGAGCATCAAAATCAGCCCCGCCAGCGAAACTGCGCAGATTGTCATTTTTTTATTCATACTTCCCATTTGCCTCCTGAGCCACGGTAGTTATGTTATTTTAGCAGGAATCATTGTTTTTGCAAGACCGCAATGCTAGTTTCGTAACTATTTAGGTATAAAGCGGAGACGTCTTTTGGTCGCGGTGTCTATTTTGAATTTGCGCCCTGCTTCCGCCAGCACAACATCTTCGATTTTAGCGGCATCCAGCCGGGTCTCTATTTCAATAATCGAGTAAAGGCGGCTGTCGAATTCACGTCTCCAGGCATATGAAATATCCGGATTGCCGCGCAACTTTTCGATCAGTTTGTCGAAAGTTTCTTTGTCGATCTGCTTGAACTCCAGCTGGACTTTCGCGCCGAGATCCAGCTCGACGACCCACTTAGCAAGGATCTTCCGGAACAGCGAATAAGCGTTTTCCGCCTCTGCGTTTTTGGTTTTTCCGGTCAATATTTCCATCAGATAATGCCGCAGCAGCTGGTCCGGCATTTCATAAGGCAGACTCATATTGCTTTCGCCGCGGAAAAAGAGCGTCGGGATATTAACGGTCGAGATGACTTCCCCGGTATCTGTCCAGACCGCCTGCATGTTAATGCCGACAGATGCGTCGCGCACCTGAACATCGGGAAAAGGTTCTTTCATCTTGCCGACGCTGCCATTTACATTGGCGGTGATCTTAAAATCGGAAGTACTGGTAATTCCGGCCTTTTTCACCTTGCTTTCCAGATTATCTCCGAGCAGCGCTGCCCGGTCGGACTCTTTTTCATCGCGCTCCTGAATCACGTTCTGTTTAAAAACTTCCAGCCCGGTTTTCTGGGCGATTTCTTCAAGCACCGCCTGAGATACCGGCATTTCCGAATTGTATTCGCCGGAAATTTTTTCCTTGACCTGAATCGTCAGCCGCGGCGACTGCATCCGCTTGACCAGCAATCTTAGCGCCATCACCTGATCCATGCCGGGGCTGCCTTTGCCAACCTGGGCTTTAATCGTAACACTGTAGATTTTATCTTTATCAGAATAGTTTTTGGATATTATTTTGTAGTCTTTAATATAGCCGAACGACGAAGTGATAATCCGGTCGTATTCCATCTGAAAATTACTCACCTTCGATTCGCTCATGACATCAACGCCGGCTCCTTGCTGAACCGCATCCCGCAACGCCCGCGCCAGCGCCTGTTCTCCGGCTTTGTCCGGGGTGCCTTCCGCGCTTCCGGAAGCCGTGACCTCTTTAAGCTCCTGCGCATAAATACCGCAACCGGCGAATAAAACAAAACCAAGGACAATATTTTTCAGAAACCGCATCTTCATAGCATCTCCCGTTATTGTATTTTTTCCAGCGAACCGGCACCGCTGACTTGTTCTTTTAATGCTTGCGGATTTCCGCAATATCGAATCGTCGCCGCCCCGGCGGCTTTTGCGTTCAAACTTCCCTTGACATTGACGGTAGCTGATGAAGCGCCGCGGACGTCTACATCAGCGTTTTGCGCCATGAGTTTTCCGGCGTCAACAGTTACAGCTCCGTTAATTTTCAGCTTTAAATCTTTGACTTTCCCGGAAACGGCAAGATCACCGGCTGCTTTTTCAGCAAAAATTTCCAGTTTATCTCCGGCAACATCATTAATTACTATATTTCCTGCGCCGGAAAAATCTAACCGTGCCAGCGCCGGTAACTCGATTATTAATTTAATTTTTCCATCCAGCGTTGAATTACCCTTAAGTCCGACGCTCAATTTATCATTTAAAACGTTGATGGCAACATACTCTATCGCGCGACTGTCGGCATCGACAGTAATCCGGTGACTGGCGCCGCGCTGAACTTCGACATCCAGCGCGCCGTCAATTGAAAGCGCTGTGAACGGGGCAAGTGATTTGGTGACAGAAACCATCCTGCCGGCAGTTTTTTCGCTTCCGGGGTCATTGCCGAGCGAAATTCCGCTATTGACGGTAGAACTGGCGTCATGCACATTTTTTACATTTGTCTGCCGGTCCGAGACTACAGACGCCGCCAGCCAGCAGCTCATAATGATTTTAACGAGAAACATCCGCAGCCTCCTGCAATTATGATTGATTTAAATCTATTTTAAATTTATTCCGGAATTGGCCTCAGATTTTTCTCTGGCCGAATTGACTCCGCCAGTCTGCTTGTTATCAATAGTTGCGTCATGTATTTTAGCGTTATTTGCCGAAATTCCGCTATTGACGGTAGAGCTATTCGTCGCCGTCGCGGTTCCGCGTGTATTGGTATTTATGATTTTAGCATTTTTAATCATGGCGTTGTCGGCTTCAATGCCTGAGTTTACTTGCGAGTTGTTTTGCGCGGTATTCGTCACGTCGGCATTGCGATTGGTGATTTCGGATTTTTGAATGGATGACTTTTTGACGCTGATGCCGGAATTTATGGTGGAATTATTTGATGCGCGATTAGAAACACCGTTATTGGTATTGCTTAATTTCGAATCACGGATATCCGCGCCGGACGCATCTATCCCGGAGTTGATTTGAGAATTTTTTACTGCAACATTCAACGCATTTTCATTAAGATTGAGAAAAATTGAATCGCTTACTTTAGCTGTCGGCTTACTGTCAGGGTTGTCTTTAGGCACAGACTTGATTTCCGGAATTACAACTTTCTTAATTGCGACGGGAGCGGGACCGGCGGCTTTGGGGGCAGTGTCACTATTCTGCGCCGGCATAGCCGGCAGATTATTGAATGACAGCGCAGTCAGGCCGATAAATATAATTTTTATATTCACTTGTTCGCTCCCTGTTTGCTTCCTGCCAGATGTTCCGCGGCTTCCTGCCATGATTTATAGTAAATATCTGTTGAGAACGGCTGCCATGTATCTGCCTTCCAGCCTTTGCCGGGATTGTTGAATATTTTTACATCCGAGCCATTGGCCCTTACTACAACATACAATTGTCTTTGATCGTCTGTTTGAGGCCCGGCAACCAGTTGATACTGCAGGATGCCTTTGGGATCGGCAACTGATTTGCTGCGGTCTTCGCGACTGGCGGCCGGAGGATTTTTCCGGTAGTCTGCAATGATAAGTCTGGTTTTGCCGAAATCAGCTTTTTTTACGGTTTCATCAGCTTCAAGCTCTTTCGTCGCATTCATCAGAAATTCATGAACATCTTTGATGCTTATACCGCCGATCTCCCCGCTGGATGCGCCATTGCTCAGCCCGCGCTGCGCCCAGATAAACGCGGTCAGATAATCATTGTTCTGAACCGCCAGAGTTGTTTCATAAAAACATGCCAGCGTAACCATTCTTTCTGCTTTGGACCGCCACTCGCCGGCTTCATGCCCGCCGGAACGGCGGCTCTTTTCAATTATTTCCATACTGCCGGCGTAGACTTCGGCGGTACGTTTGGGTGTGGCGTTGTACGCCTCAACTATGCATTTGTCGATATCTTCATAGCTGCTTTCGGCCAGAATAGACGCGCACAGACAGAATAGAAAGGCGGAAATAATCATTGCCGGAGAAAATTTTATGCTCATCGCAAACCCCTGCTCCCCGAAGCGCAATTTAAGGCATTACGTCAACATTGCCTTCGCTTATTTTAGGTGTCATTTTCTTTACGGCCTGGTCAGACTGCGGCGGATTGTCATCATTGGCGGCGAAGCCCTGGGCGGCCCGGCCTTCGGCTTCAATGGTGTCTTTGTCATAATCAACTATTTTCTGTCCGAGCATTTCCGCAAGACGTTTCAGGTCCAGGCGCAGCTTTACAATTGCCACGGCGTCATCGCCTTTGCCTTCCCAGGCAAAACCGTCGTATTCGGCTCCCATTACGGCCCCTATAACCTGGGCTTTGACCTTATCCGAGGAAAGCATGAAATTTTTTACTTTCGTGTTACTCTCCAGCGTAAATCCCCCGATTTGCTTAAACAGATTTTTATAAGCTTCAATTTCAGCCGCGCGAAGCGCCGCCAGTTTATTGGTGTTTTCCGAAGTCGAAGAGGCAAATGCGACACGGCGGATTTCCAGATTCGGAAATTTATCCAGGTTGAATTTATCCTTGTCAACAATGTCGGCAATACGGCTCAGCTTCAATACCGCGGTTACCTGGGCAATATCAGTTTTCGGATCATATTTTTCAATGAATTCAATGCCTCGGATGTTCCGCTCGCCGGTTTTGGTTTCGGTTGTACCGAGAAAACTGCCTTCGCTTAAATTGGTGACTTCCTCCAGAAAACGGATCTTCACGCCGTAAACCGTTTCGACGATATTCCGCTGGGCCAATACCCGTGCGCAATTAACCGAATTAAGTTTCTTCTGCGGCGCAGAAAGTTCCTTCCCTTCTGTGCTGAATTGAACCAGGCAGAATACCGCGGTTAAAATTAAGGCCGGCTTGATTTTCATCATTTATTTTTTTCTCCGTTATCTTTCGAGTTTTTGTCCTTCGGCGTATCGGCCGGCGGCGGCAAAACGTTTTCCAGGTCGATGGTAAACTTGTTGGCTTTATCTTGAGAGACTTTCCCTTTTACCATGATAATTTTTTCGTCTTTTGCACAGTCGCCGAATTCTATTTTATCTGTCGAAACCTTGTCTATTTTTACTTTGTATTTGGAATCTCCCAAAGGAATCAATTTCGCCTTGACATAAACCGTCTTGTTCTCATATTTAGACAAATCCCCAAGCTGCTGAACCACCTGGCGGTTAATTTCCTGCAATTTTTCCGCTTCTGCTTTCATCAGGCGTTCCTGTGCAGGAGTGGCGGCGGAAATCATTCCCGCCGCCATCAAGATTAGCATAAAAATACCGGGCTTGCCCATATTATTCCCCTAAATCGACACCGGAATTGGCGGTAGAGCTACCGACCGCAGTATTTCTAACGTTACTCTGGGTATTTATAATTGTAGAATTCTTGACATCCGATTTATCAAGGTTAATTCCTGAATTCACTTTCGAACCATTTTCCGCCCTGTTATAAACTTTATCTCCGATATTAATAATATTTTTATTATTAGTCAGAGTAGCATCATTGGCCGAGATCCCTGCATTAATGTGACTGTTATTGATGGCGTCGTTGGTAGAATTGGTCAGTTCGCTCTTGATGGTTTGTTTGCCAAGTATTTGCGCGTTATTGGCATTGATGCCAGTATTAATCGTTGAATTTCCAGTCGCGAAATTGACGACATTTTCATTTTTGTTTTCCAGTGTGGCGTCTTTTACAGTTGAGCCCTTCAGGCTTATGCCGGAATTAATGGTGCTGCCTTTTTCGGCGGTATTATTGACCCCGGTGTTTGTGTTGCTGATGGTGGCATTCTGAATATTGAGGGCATTGGACGCGTCGATACCGGAATTGATTTTGCTAACGTCAGATGCGATATTTTCAACATTTTGATTAACGTTGGTCAACTTGCTGGTCTTTATGATGGCATTGTCCAGCATGATCCCGGAATTGATGGTTGAACCTTTAGTTGCAGTATTATTAACTCCGGTATTGCGATTATCAATTACCGATTTGCCGGTGATTTTCGCGTCATTGGCAGATACTCCGGAATTAATTTTACTGTCTTCAATCGCGATATTCGTAACTTTTTCATTGCGGTTGAGTATAGTAGAGTCAGTTATAGTGGCACGATTGGCTTCAATCCCGCTGTTTACTTTAGAATTCTTTGAGGCGGTGTTTTCAACTCCGATATTAGTATTAACGACGGCGGAATTGGTTATTTGTGCTCCTTTTGCCTGAATCCCGGAATTTATATGCGAACCGGTGTCCGCTTTGTTGGTTACATTCTGATTGCTGTTATCGATGTATGAATTTGTAACCTTCGTTTGCTGGCCGCCGCTTGACGGCGCCGGCAATGCAACTGCGATACTAATACTTGCGATCAAAACCCCGATTGAACTTAATAACGTCTTCATGATACCCCCTTGTTGATTTTAATATTTTAAACAATTAGTTTTAGAATCACTAATTGTAGTTTTATAGTTACAATTTCCGTTTAGCAAAATATATAGTCATGAACTTGAACAAAATAACCTTTTGAATTGTTACCGAATATCTCGATTTGGTTTTTCGGGTTGCTTGCAAGGCGCATACCGGCAGGTATGTAACGAACAAGCGACACGTAAAGCATTCAAGAGAACGGTACAAAAACATAGGTTATTTTGTGACTGTTCCTTAGAAACGCATAATTTTTAGCCAACACTCCTATACATTATATTATAAATGATAAATTGCGGAAATGCAAATAGTCAGCGCTATTCTGCAATTAAATTATTTAACTTTATCCCGCTGCTCTGTAATAACATACAGAATGCGGCAGCTTCCCCATAGTTTAATGCGGATGCAACTGGCCTGATTTGCGAGTAATACGGCCATTCCAATGCGAGATGCCGGGCATTGGCATCCAGTCCGGAGGGCACTCCTGACTCCTGCGCCTGTACATCCAATTCCCATGTTCCAGTCGTGGCTTTTCCAGGAACTGCCCGGATAAATCCGATTTGCGGATTGCATACTGCGCGCAGCACGTTGTCTTTGCCAGCGTCAAAATTGTAAGTGAAATCGATGTTAAAACAGTATGGGAAGGCCTGTGCCGGCGCATCCGGGTGACTCCGGTATCCTGGAGCCGGGGCGCATCCGGCCGGTATGCCGTCCGGATTGCCGAAAGCAACACTGCCTAGAAAGCGGTCGGATATATTCAGTGCAGCATTGATACTGTCGGCGGCGGCGTAATGTTCACCGATCCTGCCTGCCAGTGAATAGCCGAAACCATGATTATTGTCCACTGAACGGCAAATGGCTTTGAATTCTGCAGGGGGCACTGGAATGCGATATTTGAATTGGCGGTTAATCATAAATGAGTTATCCCCGGCCTGGTAAACCGCATCGAAAACTTGAGGATGCCGGCCCTTGGTAAAAACTAAGCCGCCAGGCGCGGGCGGGGACCATATTTTTATCTGGTTGTTGATCCCGTCATAAATACTTTTCAGTCCATCAGCGATATTGATGCCTTTGATGATTATCCCGTTTCTGTTTATCATCTCAATTATGTTTCTGACACTGCTGATATTGAGAAATGTTTTTACAGATGCAGGAACTTTGGTGAATTTGTCAATCAGCTTTATGCCGGCTATTTCAGCGCCTCTTGCGGTGAATGAATAAAAAAAGGCGGCAATTGACGCTATATCGCCCCCGGTGGTTTTCCAATTCTGGACATTCACCGTATCTTTGCCGGTGGCAAGATTAATTGTTTGCGCCGCTCCCCAGCCGCCAAAGTTTCCGATCAGCGATGGGATTCCCGGCCACGCCCAGTCCGAAGCATTGTAGCCGGTTGCTTTATCCCATCCGGCGAAAAGCATTTTGGTCCCGACACTGACAGCGGCGTCTATTGTCAGAATGGTGCCGACCGCGATAACCGGGAGAGGATTCGGATTGCCTTCAACAATCACGCCTGCAACCGTATCCATGTACTTGCGGATTGCCAGTGCGTGCACGATCCACGGTTGAATTGGCGCTCCGACACTATTAACCGCCTGTTCAGATGTGGCGGGAAATGTTTTGCCCATATCCACTATGTCCGGCAGGATGTCCGCAAGGTCTACGGGGCTGGCATTGCTGTCAGTAATCCAGAAATTATCGGCAACAGTAATTTTTTCAGCGCCATAAGCAGAATTAAAAATGCAGAAACGGAAATAAAGATTCTCCATTTTCGGGTCACAGACCACGATAACCCGGTAAGTACCGGTTAGCAATACGTCGGAATCCGGCACTTTGCAGGCGAACATATCGCTGACCGCACTGGCGATCAGGCATTTACCAAGTTTTTTGCTGCTTGCGCTGGTGTAGCTGACTTTGAATGTCGGTGTTGACGGATAAAACTCCGTGGTATCCATCTTCAATTTCACCCGGCGGCTGCCGGAATAATCAGGCCGGCCGGTCCGCTCCAGAGCGGCATTGCCGACCGTTCCGAAATTGCGCAATATATCCATCCCGCCGACAATCCGGCGCCGGTCCGGCCCGCAGGTAACCATCAACGGCGGCGGCGTGAACTGCACTGATTTCTGATTATTGCCCAGCGTAAGGACAGAATTGTATTTAGTGGTATAATTCCAGTTGCCGGAGGCGGCATCCTGTTCGCGTGTTAATGTCATCAGCCCGACAGTTTGAGTGCGAAACGGATTCTCGCCGCTGTATTCAACAATTCCAGTCGTCAGGTAGGGGAAAATTTCACCCTTATTGTCGGCCAGAAGATTGAATGCCGCAATTGCGGGAATTAAAATCAACGACAAACGCAAAAGATTCTTCATGATAAAGACCTGCCGCATTCATGTTTTTGTTAAATATTACCATGCCTCATTTTTCTGGAACATATTCAGCGGCGCTTCCTTTTTGACAACGGACGGCTGCCTGGGCGCAGGCGCGGCCACCGCCGGTTCCTGCGAGGCAGGTGCGGACGGAGTCTGGGTGGCTGGCTGATTTTGATTGGCCAGCTGGCCGTCAATCCGGCTGATCATAGCTTTCGGGTCGGGTTGATCCGGGAAAAGCAGACCTGCCTGGCGATAAATTTCACGCGCTTGCGGCAGCGCCCCCTGGCTGAATAGCGCATCTGCCTGTTCAATCATGGAATTATATTGTGCTATTTTCTTATTCACATCCTCCTGAGATTTAGAGACGACGTCATTCTGTTCTTTCTGATACTGGCGAATGCGTTTTCTGGATGCTTCCAGCGGTACTGTTTCCCATAGCTTAAGGAATAGTGAAGCATAGTCAGGGCAATTGAAATATTTCATTCTTTCTTTGATAATCGCCAGTTCTTTATCGGAAACTGCGCCGGACGAGCGTTCAATACCGGGAACCCCGTGAAAAAAGAGGTATTCTTTTAAATAAGAATATTGCTGCGCCTGATTCAACGTTTCAAACTCTTCTTTCAGCCTGGCCATCATTCTGGCATCCGGCGGCGCTCCTTCCACGCATTGCCAGTATGGAACATCAAAGTATTTGCCCAGAACTTCCAGCACGCTAAGTTCCACCAGCAGCCGCAAGGCCTGGTATTTGCCCTGTTTCTTGTTTAATGAATAGTCAAACGTAAAGCCGTTGCCTTCAAAGAAAAAACCGACCGACCATCCCAGCTCCGTCTTACGCAGATTTATTGAGTTTATCGTTTGAATGCCTGACATATAAGTCTGGGTCTGATAATCCATCAATTGCAAATCGATGGTCATCCGCGATATTCCGGAGCCGGCCTTATACCCGGCGCCGCCGTCATAACTGTAATTTGATCCGAAGTTATCGCCAACATCGGCTTTGGTCTTCAATTCCCGCTTTTTTTCGATCAACTCTTTATCAAACTCCGTGATCCCGCCGGCAATGACGATTTTGGGCAGTGCGCGTTTAATATCGCCGCCGGTGGTCGTTTCATTGATGACATAATTGGGGTCGTATGGAACATAGACGACAATGCTGCCGATTTTATTTACGGATGAGCTTAACATTCCGGAAACGCTGTCCGGCAGATCTTTTTCCGCGGTTTCATTTTTGATAAGTTTACTCTGTACTCTGACCTGCGGAATATTGTACGCTTCAAGCATCAAACCGAATCTTTTAAGCGAGTCATCATAAGCCGTCTGTTTTTGAACCGCCTTGCCCAGGGCCTTGTCCATGTCTTTGACTTCTTCATCACTGACATTGCCGCTGAACCAGTCAAGGACTGAACATGAACACAGCAGCAATACCGCGGAAACGCCGATCACCAGCATTCCAGCCGGACAAAAAACTTTTGAACTCTTTATAATTTTACCACTCATTTTCTTTGCCTGCCCCCAATACAGTTTTATATTTATCAAGTTTACTGTTGATTGCTTTTAACATTTCGCCCAGTTTCTTATTGCCCGGGTCGGCGGCCAGCGCCGCCTGCACCGCCTGAAGCGCCTGCTTGTAACCTGCCTGGTTGAACGCTGAGTTCTCGGCGGTTTTGAATAACCGCTCCGCCGCCGCATACAATCCGGCCCGCTGCTCGGCGTCTGCTTTGACTTTATCCTTGATCGCCTGAATTTCCTTCAGCTTCTGCGCGGGATAAGCTTCGCCGGAAAACAGTTCCGCGGCTTTGGCATAAAAAACTGCGGCATCATCATATTTTTGTTTCTTAAACAATTCATCGCCACTGGCGACATTAGCATGGAAAGAGTTGACTTTGACCTGGATCGCGGCTTCCTGTTTTTTTCTATCCTGTTCCGCCGCTGCTGCTTTTACCTTGTTATCCGCTTCGACAAGACGCTGTTTTTCGCGCTCTTCTCTTACGCGGTAGCGGTCTTCGATTGCGATCCGCACTGAGGATTTTTCAATCGGCACAGAATTCCATAATTTAATATAAAGATCGGCCATTGAAGAACATTTGCGGTTGTTCATTTCAGTCCTGATGAGCTTTTCTTCAAAACCCTGAATGACTGGAACGTCTTGCTGGACGTCATAACCATGCAAATACAATATTTTCTTCAACTTGAGCGCCTGTTTGTCTTCCGGCAGATAGGCGAACTCATCGCGCAGCCGTTCCGCCATTTTCAGGTCGGGTTCGGCGCCGTCAATACACTTCCAGTACGGTACTTCAAACATTTTGCCGAGCAGTTCAATCAAACTGAACTCCACAACTGTCCGTAATCCGGCATGCACCCCCTGTTTATGCTTGAGATCGTAATCGAAAGATGCTCCATTACCCATATAATAGGCGAAAACACCCCAGCCCAGCTTGTCTTTGCGCAGGCAAATGGAATTGGAAGTGACGACCCCGGAAAAGAAAACCTGAGTCTTATAGTCCATCATGCTTAAATCGATGGTTACCCTGGACAGTCCGCCTTCCGCGCTGACTCTGCCGCCGCCGGATGCGCCGGCCCAGCCCCCTTCCGCTTCCATTTCGCGCTCTTTTTCCACCATGTCCTGATCAAACCCGGTGATTCCGCCGGTAATCACTACTTTGGGATAAATCCGCTGGATATTGCCGCCGGTCGTGGTTTCTCCAACCACATATTGTACGTCGTAGGGGATGAAAATCAGCGGTTTGCCGATTTTGCTGACTGTTGTCGAAACCATCACATAAAGGTCAGTCGGAACACTTTGCTCGGCGGTTTGATTGCCGATGTTTTTACTTTGCACCGGAGTATCGGGAATCCCATAGCCTTTCAGCATCAATCCGAATTTGATCAGGGATTTTTCAAAAACCGTAGTCCGCTTTTCCGCCCGCATGTCTTTTTCGAGATCTTTAACCTCTTCGTCATCGGTCTGGCCGGTTATCCAGCCGCATGAGCATAAAGTAAGCGCGATGAACGCGGTGCATCCGGCAACTGCCAGGACGCTGCAAATGCGGGCAATTTTGATTTTATGATAATCCATTTATTCTCTTTACTGTTTTCAGGATTTATTCTGAATTCTGACTTGAGCCCTATTCCACAAATGTTTTGACTTTCTTTATTTTATAGTCGCTGCCGGTAACGGTGGTATCTCCCGCAGAACCGCCTTTTTCTTCAACTTTAGCTCTTTCTTTGCCGCTGACATAAACATTCTTGGTTCCAGTGTTGTCGATTCCGTCTTTGTAAACTTTCGCTTTGTGCTTAATCTTTATGCCTTCAATAAAATCGTCAGAGCCGACCGAAGTCTTGACTTCCCTCACCTGCGGGGCTTCCACATTGACGTTGCCGATACTCACCCCGGGACGCTCTCCGCCTGTGCCTCTGGATGAATTGCCAATGCCGCCGTAATCATCGGACTTGACGGAGCCGATGGAATAGTTCCGCCCCATGGCGTCAACATTGCCGACGGTAACATCAGTCCCGACTTTTTTATTGCTGACATCGCCTTCAACCGCTCCAACCTTAACGGTGGAATTGGAGGCGTTTATTTCTCCGGCCCGGACTTTCGTTGTAACTTCGGCATTGCGCGCTCCGGTCAGGTTGACTCCGGTGTTTACATCCGAGTTATCAGCGTTGATGTTGGCTTTGGTGTCAACCTTGATGTTGGCTTTTTCAATTACAGCTCCGCTTACCTTGACCCCGGTATTGACGGTGGAATTATCCGCCCGGATATTGCCGCTGAATTTATTTTCAATAGTGGAATTTCTGACGGTCGAACCTTTGATTTGAATCCCGGTATTGACATTGGAGCCGTTCCGGGCTTCAGTCGTAACGTTCTCATTCGTGTTGGTAATCTTGGATTGTTTCACCTCGGAAGAGTCGCTCGACGGCATGGCATGAATATTATTTCCGAATAATAACCCCAGAAAAACAGACAAGAATATAAAACATTTTTGCGTTCTCATAAACCATCCCCCCGAATTATCAGCTACTATATTTATAGTTTACACTGCAAAACGGTATCAGGCAAATTAATTTCGCAATTTTCCAATGTTTCTATGCTTTATGCCGTCTTGAAGAATAGCTTTATGTATATTTTAACAAACATTATTTCTAAATTATGCGGCTGGAAATGTTAAAATAAGATATATAAATCAATTAATCTCTGCAAGAAAAAAATTAAATAAAGTGGACAGCCCGGCTCAGGAAAGTGAAGTTTTATCCTTCAGCCACATTTCATAATCGGGATAGTCCGTGCCTCCCGGGATATATTTAATCGACTTTTTAAAATATTTTCTTGCGAGGTCTTTATTGCCTGCTTCAGCTAAAATCACACATATATTATTCAAAATTAGCGACATTAAATTATCACTGCGCAGATATTCACCGGCATTGTGTAAAAACTGCGGAGTAAGTGCTTTAGGATTGGCCTCATATGTTTTCGGGCGCTCAAGGCATTTTGCATAATCAGCCGCCTCCATCACCAGTTCCACATAGAGTTCTCTATATAATGCCAAAGCGTTAATCAATTCGCCATTTTTTTTATAAAACGCTGCTTTATCAAAGGTTTCCTGGAATTCCTGTGCGTTCATAATACTCACATCCCCCCTTTTTAAAGCCTTCTGCAGCATAACAGCCTGTTAACACTATACGTTCAAAATCTGTAAAAGTCCAGCGCCACTCAATTACCACCCATGAACAATAATTATCATTTACGAACTTACAGATTTTCAATGGCGCTAAGAAGTTCAGGTCTGGTAAAAGGCTTTTTTAACGTCAGATCCGCTCCCAGCGCACTGGCATTCCGCAGATAAAATTCCGGGTCGATAATACCGCCGCCGGAGATTGCTAAAATCTTGACATGAGGCCAAAGCTTCTTGATATCAGTAATTGTTTCTATACCCTCCTTTTCCGGCATAAGCAGGTCGGTGATAACAATGGAAACATCATTGTTATTCTTTATTTCCGCAAGTCCTTCTTTTCCATTGCCTGCAGCAACAACAGAGTGGCCTGCAGAAACAAGTATTTTACAGATAAACTTCTGCACGGCTTCATCATCCTCAATAACTAATACTTTCATCTTTATTCTTTCTCCTGTTGATTGATTATTTCATTAATGGTTGACGCCAGCACAGCAAGTTTTACTGGTTTTTTCAAAATCCGCCTGATGCCATAGTTCTCCGGCGGTATCGCATAATCAATATCTTTGCTATAGCCGGTCATCAGGATAATCGGCAAGTCAGGATTTTGTTCATGCAGCTTTTTCGCCAGTTCTATTCCTGTCATGTCCGGCATGGTCAGGTCAGTAATAACCAGATCAAAGTTTTCCGGATTCTGCTTAAAAAGATCAAGCGCCTCCATCGGCGAAGTTTTTGTCTCGGTTATATACCCCAGACTTGACAGCATGGCAAATATAACTTTTATTGCTGCCGGTTCGTCATCAACAAAAAGCACCCGGCCTTTTCCTTTTACAGGATTGTTTGTTGTTTCACTTTCCTCTGTTTTATCTTCAATAACCGGAAGAAAAACTCTGAATGTTGACCCCTGCCCCTTCTTGCTCTCAACAGTAATTTCACCTTTGCAGATTTTAATGATTCCATAGACTACAGGAAGACCGAGTCCTGTTCCTTTATTTACCGGTTTGGTGGTGAAGAACGGTTCATAAAGGCGCTCCATGGTTGTCTCATCCATGCCGGTTCCGGTATCGCTGACACTCAACATAAGATACTCAGTATCGCGGTTGCAGGATACAGGGAATACGCTGCTGTCACGATGAATTTCAGAGAGTTCAATAGTGAGCGTTCCGCCGGCGTCTTTCATGGCATAAAATGCATTGGTGCAAAGGTTCACAAGTACCTGGTGTATCTGGGACGGGTCTGCCAGGATATTCCTGCATGAATTGTCGATATGCTGCTTAATGGTAATCGTTGCCGGAATGGACGGACGCAGCAGTTTTAAGGTTTCTTTCAGCAATGACTGCACCGCGACAGGTTTCGGGTTGTTTTCCTCCGGCCTGCTGAAAGTCAGAATTTGGGAAACCAGAGTTCTTGCTCTTTCGGCAGCTTTCATGATTTCATCGAAATACTCATGCAGCTGGTTTTCCTGCGGGACTGTTGATATCCCCAGTTCGGCGTAACCGAGGACTGGCACTAGAATGTTATTGAAATCGTGCGCAATCCCGCCGGCAAGCGTTCCTATGGCTTCCAGACGCTGTTTACTGCGGATGCCGTGTTCCAGCAGCTTTTTCTCATCTTCTGACTTAACCCGATCAGTAATGTCCAGCATAATCCCGTCGATTCCAATATAGCGGCCGTCGCCGGTGAAGATTGACGTTCTTCTATCTTCAATCCACCTGACCGAGTTATCATCTGCAATAATCCGGTAAACGAGCACCTGTGAACTTTTTTTACTTTGCAGTTTCTTTTGCGATGCGGCTACCAGCTGGCGGTCGTCCGGATAAATGACTGGCATGCTTGTGAAAATATTGTCTGATATCCTTTTCGGCAGCGATGACATATCTGAATGCCCGGAAAGACTGAGAAACTTAATGGTATCATCCTGTGATATCCGGTATACTGTGCCGGGAATATTGTCAATGATCGACTTTAGATTTTCACTTACGCTTTTCTGCAAAGCGCTTTCTCTAAAAGCTGCTTCGGCTTTTTTCAGTTCAGTCAGATCAATAACGATGCCTCTCACGCCGGTAACGGCATTCTGTTTGATGACTGGCGAGCAGTAAAGCAGTCCGGGAAATTTTTGTCCGTCTTTGCGCTGCCCGGTATATTCTCTGCTGTCGCTGCTGCCGTTCAGAATGGCTTGAAGGGTAGCCTGCCATTGTGGAACATCTTCAGGAATGAACAGCCGGCAGGCGGAGAATCCGCCGGTGATTTCTTCGGCGCTGTAGCCGGATATTTCCAGCCCCTTATGGTTGCAATAGATAATCCGCCCTTCAGTATCAGCTTCAAAAACTGGCAGCGGCAGCATTTCAGTAAGTGATCTGAACCTTTTTTCTCTTTCATTCAGGGCCGCTTCAGAACGTATCCGTTCTGTTATGTCTCTGCTGATTCCGAACAAAACAGGTTTCCCGTCCCATTCTCCATGCGTGATTATTGTCTCAACAGGGATTTTCTTTCCTGATTTGGCGAGAAGCGGCACCATGCATGCATTTTCATTGCCTGTTATCATGTTTTCGATGTTCATCTTTGCCTCCTGTTGTTGATCCGGCGGATGAACATCCAGAACATGAAGCTGCTTGAACTCCTCCTCCTTATATTCGAGCAGCTTTTGTGCAGCCGTATTGGTATGGAGAATTTTACCGTCAGTATCTACAATAAACAGCAGGTCGTCAATTGTGTTGAAAAGAGATTTGAAGTTTTTATTGGCTGTATTTATTTGCTCTTCATGTTTTGACTGAACAATGGCAGAGCCGATATGAGATGCCACTGTTTCAAGCGCTTTGCGGGAAAATTCCGGGACTTGCTCCAGTGCGTGTGATGCTACAACAAGGCTGGCTACAATACGGCCTTTGCAGACAACCGGCAGAATTGCGATCCCCTTCAATCCTTCATTCACAATAACCTCGGAAGTGCTTGTATTCATATCCCGGAAACTGGTATAAACCGCATCGCCTTTCATCATCAGTTCATACTGTTTTGAACCAGACGGATAATACGATGCAGCCCTGGCAAAGGATTCCGGCAGCCCGTGGTGATAGACCAGCGACATACTATTGTCAGATTCATTGACCAGATAAATTCCGCCGCAGTCCATGCCGGAAATATCAAGCGCGGCTTGCAGGCAGCTCTGCAGTGTTTCCTCAAAAGATGGCGAGGCGCTCAACTTCAAGGCCAGATCAAGTTCTGATTGAATAAGCTGTTCACTAAGTTTGCGCTGCAGGGCGTTGGCGATAATGCCGCCGGCAATCTTGAGCGGGGATGCCGTTTCTTTCGGCCATTCCCGCTCCTGCTTAACTGCATCAAACCCGATGTAACCGAACGGAACTGTTCCGGATGCCAGCGGAATAAGGATAAGCGAGTGAATATCCTGTTCCTGAAGAATATCTCTTTCCGCCTTAGCGTCGTCTGGAAGTTCCGAAACTTTGGGGACAATGATAATTTCATTGTTGTAAATTTTCTTCGTCAACCACAGGAAAGCTTCTGTCGGCAGTTTTTTCAGCATGTCTATCTGCGGTTCAATGCCTTCGGCGCACCATTCATGAGTATTATCCATGAGCCGCCGGTTGTCATAGAACTGAAAAATATAACTGCGGTCTGCATGCACAAACTCGCCGATGGTTTTCAACGCGTCGTTGACTATTGCATCGATGCTGCCTGAAGGAATATTGATAAACTGGTTCGCGAGCGTGGTAACCAGGTGCTCGAACTCACGGTTGTAAGCCTGTACAGCTTCTGACTCTTTATGTTCTGTTATATCCCGATGCGAGCCTATTACAAGCAGCGGACTGCCTGTATCGGATATTCTTTTGATACTTTACAGTTAACATGCTTATTACCAATCATTTAAAGCATGATTGAAATAAAAAAATACTGGCTACTTCAATTTTACATTTAACAGTTCAAGAATTTTCTTTTGCTCCTCATCTGGTTT
>CAIPAT010000365.1 GCA_903863035.1 uncultured Lentisphaeria bacterium | reverse complement strand
TAATTCTCTGGTTTTAACCGGTTCAAGATCGGGGAATTCATCCGGGAGGTTTACCAGCCAGTCGGCGTCCCAGATAATGCGGAATTCCGGGGTATCAATGTTTTTGGCGCTGTGATGCGAACCGATAATCCGGCAGACATGTTCGATGACTTCATTCCGCAAGCCGAGTTGTTCAAGTATCTTCGCGGCAATCGGGGGGCCTTCAATTTCCTGGTAGTTGCCGGCGGCGGAATTGTGTTTATACGGATTTCGCTTCCGTATCGAAAATTCCTTTATTTTCTACCGGGGTCGCCACTCTTTGGTACGGACGGAATATAACTGATTAACTCCTCAACTAGCAGATGTACGGTGGTTGCCGGATTCATCCGACTCGGTGGAATATTCTTCGAATACTGATTGCGCAACATAATCTTTGCATGAGTTATTGCCTGTTCTTGTAACGGTTCCAGTAAGTTGTACATATCTTTGGCATTCTTTTCATATTTTCTATTTACGCCATGCGCTTTCAACTCACTTTCCAGTTTGTTTCTAAATGCCGTTCTGGACATTCCGGCAAAATGATTATGGAAATGAAGCAAATACCATAGTTCAAAAGCTTCATTGGACCAAGCGCAATGCCAATAGCATTTATGGGGAATAGTTCTGCTCTCTGTTGCTTTGATGGTATTATCAAAGTCATCATGAGGGAAACTGTCATGGTCAAATACCAACCAGATTTTGTAATATGGAGGTTCGCCTGACTTATAACGTTTTTCATATTCATCTTCTGCTTGTTTCAAAAGGGTAAGAGTATTAGTTCCTGTTCCTTTGATATAAATCCGGTGGATCATTTCCGGAGGCAGACGGAGCTGAAGCGCTTCAAAATAATTAGTTTCGGATTCTTCGCCTTCGCAAATTATCAGGTAATACCGGCGCGGAGGACAATTTCTTGATTTGCGTTCCAATTGTGCTCCAGGAAACATTTTTGCAATAATCTCAGGATCAAAACTTGCAGAATTACTCATGATTATCTCCAAAGACTTTCAAGTCGCCCAAAAATGGAATCGCCCCATATCGTCCGTTGAGATAGTCTTTGCCATAAGATGCATCGTTACGTACTTTCTTATTACTATCCAAGATAAAATCTATTAACGAATATAGCTCTGTTGCTTCTCCATGATTTTTCTCTGTAAACCAGATTTGATCTCGACGCAACAATTCATTATTCAGCAGATTAGCGTCATGGGTAGCAAAAATTAATTGCGCATTATTGGGATTCTGTTCTTTAGAGTTAAACATCTGGACAATCTTACGGGTAAAAATCGGATGCAGTCTGGCCTCCAATTCATCGACAAATAGTACGCAGCCATTTTGCAATGCATTAATTATTGGCCCAGCTAGTGCAAATGCTTTCTTTGTCCCGTCAGACTCTATGAGATCGAAATTAAATTCTTTTGTCCCGATAACATTATGCTGCGAATCATAAATATTATGTATTGATTTAATTTCCGACATTCTGGACTCTTCGCCAAGCATGCTAGCAAGTTTCTCCATCATTTCATTAATATTTGCCAGTCTTTTTTTCGCATCATTAATCGGAACCGAATCCAATACTTTATTAACATCCAAATATGCCGCTCGCAAATCAACAATATTTAAATCTGCATCACGAATGAATTGAGAAATTTTTCTGCTAAAGTCTTCAACTTCACACTTATCGATGGTGAAATTCTTATTCTTTTCATCATTCAAGCCTGATGTTATGTATAATTCATCAAACCATTTCATAATTTTTTTTGCTATTTCAACATTTCCACTGTCACATTCAGAAAGAAATAATGAATTTTTTCTTGTTCTGGCGTCACTGTCATTAATCTTCCCCATGTTTTCAAAGAACTGAATTTTATCTTCTCCATTTTCATTAATGCGGTAAAAAAATGGAGTTTCGGATCCATCTAAGTTTTTTTGCAAAAACCACTCTGCTGTTATTTCCTTTCTGGTCGCACTAAAACCATAGCGATACTGAACATTTTGACAAATAAATTCAATCTCAAATGTCGTTTGTCTTGAGTTATTCTCTGAACAAAACGCAAAAGGAGTAACAGAAACAGGAGCTACTGATTGCGATTCTTTAGCAGAATTCATCACAATTTGTTTCATTGTTGTAATAGCGGTAAACAGGTTCGATTTCCCACTGGCATTGGCTCCATATATAGCCGCACTTTTCAACAATCCGGTATCGCCAACAACGAAAGTATTATCTTCGCCATGCTCCTTGCAGGTTTTTACGATTCGCAAGTCCAATGTCTGTCGTTCTTTATAAGATAAGAAATTTTCAATTGAAAACCTGATTAACATAGCCACACCTCTATTATTTTACGAAAAAATCTCAAAACAATACCCATACAATACACCAACTGCATAAAAATCCAAGATATTTGAGAAAATTTCACAAAATCAATCAATTGTTTGCAAATATAGGGGGAATATCGGGGTACAATACTTTAGCTTTGGGATTTTGTGTTTTCGCTGCTTGAATATCTGGAACAATATGTCGCTCTGATGGAAAAAGTAACAAAGCTTCCAGTTCGAGAAGAATCGCTCCGGCCACTCTATGAGTGGTCCCGCAACTGCGGGAATGCTTGCGGTACTTTAGAGGGAAAATCGCAAGCAGGGATGCTTGCTGTACTATAAAAAACAAAGCCGGTCAGACGACCGGCGCTCCCGGGATTTCCTTCATGCACTTCATGGTGAGACAGTATTCTTATCCTGCATATCCTGTCCATCCCTGTTAAACTATTCCAAATACAGTTTTTCGGCTAACTTCAGGCCGGAACTGGTTTTGAAGATGCGGGTTATTAATTCTCTGGTTTTAACCGGTTCAAGATCGGGGAATTCATCCGGGAGGTTTACCAGCCAGTCGGCGTCCCAGATAATGCGGAATTCCGGGGTATCAATGTTTTTGGCGCTGTGATGCGAACCGATAATCCGGCAGACATG
>CAIPAT010000364.1 GCA_903863035.1 uncultured Lentisphaeria bacterium | reverse complement strand
TGAGCCAGTTTCGGCGAAACTGGCCTACTCAAAACTCCGCACGCTACCTCCACTCCGAGATTTTGGACGCCACCGTCCGGCACGGACGGCACTACACCAAGACGTATTTTGGACACCATCCGCCCTCCATTTTGTACATCGTTTAAATTCATTTTGGACACTACGCCTGCTGGACTATTTTTCCTGCGGGTACAATTGTCCAGTTAAGTTTCTCGTTAACAAATGATCTCGCGCCTGCGGGATCATTTTGGACAATCTGGACACCCTTGTGCAGAATCATCCCGTCATTGCGGGACCATGTCTTGCACGAAGGCATCCGGCAGTCGCAGGAGACACTGCCTGAACACAAGATCACCGGGGACTGTCCAACATCCAGAGACTTTAGAGACCTGTTGAGCAGGATGCTTTCATTTATACTCTATAAGATTTTCAAACAACATTTTGGACACTTTGTCCAAACCCGTAACCCGTAACCCGTAACCCGTAACACGTAACACCATTCACCATTCACCATTCACATTCTCTACACATTTTGGACAGTCATCCGGAGACTTTAGATAGTCGTTGAACGTAACGTTTTGTGTTTTCCATTTTCAATTATTAACCCCATTTTGGACAACTTGGACACACTTGTGTAAAACCAATAAAACCATTTATCGCATAAAGGAATACATTTAACCACGAAAAGCACGAAAAAACACGAAAATGAGTCAGTGAATGAACGCGGTGTATCCGCATACATTCGCTGATTCCGGTGTTTGCTCTGCGCGACTCTGCGTCGAACTCAGCGAAACTCTGCGGTAAAATGCTTTCATCGTTCCCCTGTTTGCTAACCATTCACCATTCACCAGTCACTATTCACCAGTCACTATTCACCAGTCATGTCTTTTTACTATTAGTGATTCTGTCAACAGAAACGGAGAAATCATGCTCAAATGAGGCGGTAAGGTGGATTTTTGAAAATCATGATTCTAAGGAAGATAAATAAATACCTATTTAACAGGGATGAACATGATAGACAAAGTCAGGAAGTTCTAATCCAGCAGTTGCGGGACCAATCAGAAGATTCAGACATCTGAAATTAATTATAACGTTTAAAATCCTCCGGCTTTGACTTGACTGGCACTGCCGGTGAGTATTTGACCACACGCCATTAATGACAATTTTGTTGGTAAAATAATGGGCCACGGTATTATGGCTCATTTGGCGCATTGCTGGCGCATTTCCGCACCGCCAATATGTCTGCGTTCTGGCTATGTTCAGCTCAGTGACCGTTCTCGTCTGAACCATTTTGCCGCGACAAATATGGCGGTTAACCTTGTAATGAACTGATTTAAATATATGTTTCTTTTCGTAATTAATAAGGAAATTTAGTCATTGCCGCCGGGGTATCGTTGAATGGCACGGGGCACTGAAACCCGGCAAGCGGTAGCATGATGCGTCTTTCGCCGATGATGTTGACAGGCCGGCACGGGTTGGTAAATATAAGGAGCATCTGAATATGAAAAGAAATGTCAAAGCCATAACTGCGGAATCTGTTCCGGATGTGCCGGAGTATCAACACTTTGATGGTGACCGCATACTGGCTCGCCGGGCGTGAAATCGTCGAGGCCGAACAGGGCGGCAAGTCCAGAGCGCCATACGGAGCCAACCTGCTTGAAGATTTATCCGTCAGGCTGACGGCACGTTTCGGAAAAGGATTTTCCGAGACCAACCTGAAATATTTCCGTGATTTCTATATCACCTACCGCGAACGGCTGACTCTTTCTGAAACAGGAGAAAAGAAGAAAACGGCAAAGAAAAGTCACACAGTGTGTGGCGAATTGCCGTTGTCTGTACCGGAAAGAGTAAATGGTCACACGCTGTGTGCCGAATCCGCGCCGTCATTCCATCCGGACTTAGGCTGGTCTCACTACCGTACTCTGATGCGGGTCGAGAAGCCGGAGGCCAGGACTTCCTACGAACAGGAGGCGGCCAAGGCGCATTGGAGCGTCCGGGAACTGGAACGGCAGATAGGCTCCCTCTACTATGAGAGACTGCTTATGAGCAGAGAGAGAAAGGAAATGCTTTGCGAGAATCGCCAGACTGCCGGACTCCATCCACTGGATGTCATCAAGGACCCGTATGTACTGGAGTTCCTGAATCTCCCGGAAGACCACTGCCTGAATGAAACCGATCTGGAAGAACGGCTCATTGAGAACCTGCAAGCATTTCTCCTGGAACTGGGGCACGGGTTCGCATTCATCGGGCGGCAGCAGCGCCTTACGCTGGACGGAGACCATTTCTATGCTGATCTTGTATTTTATCATGTCCGGCTGAAATGCTATATCGTCATTGATCTTAAAACGCAGAAGCTGACTCATGCCGACCTGGGCCAGATGCAGCTCTATGTCGATTTCTACGACGAGAATGTAAAGGGAAAGGATGATAACCCCACGCTGGGGCTGATACTCTGCACTGACAAGAATGATGCAGTAATCCGGTATGTGCTGGGGAAAGGGCAGGACAAGATATTCGCCAGCCGTTACCGGCTTGAACTGCCGTCAGAGGCGGAACTGGCCGCTGAAATGCGCCGCGAAATGAAGTTGCTTGGCATGGATGATGCAAAACGATCGAAAACGAACTACAAATAAAATAAGCTATTATTGCCGATAATTCACTGAGCAGGGATGAGAGACTGTAAATCAAAGCCTTCCCGCTATCTGAACGAACCGATGGTGCATCTGCTTTTGTGCCCTTTTGAGTGTTTTGTGGACAACAATGTTTTTCATTTTCAATTTTCAATTGTCCATCCCCATTCTGGACAATCTGGACACCCTTGAGCAGAATCATAAAACCGTTTCTCGCACGAAGACATCCCGCATTCGCGGGACTAACCCGATAGTTAGCAAGCCGCGAAGGAAATCCTTTTCTTAACCACGAAAGGCTTAGCGCGGCATAACCGCAACCAAAAGAAACTGTTAAATACACCTTAACCACGAAAGGCATCCCGCAGTCGCGGGACTAACCCGAGAGTTAGCGAGGCACGAAAAAGAACAAATACACTTCACCATGAAGATGCATGAAGGAAAACCCGGGAACGCCGCTCTCCGCAGCGGCTTTAAAGCATTTCGCCTTTGGCGACCAATCCCGCGACTGCGGGACCGTTGGATCACGCCCGGTGAGCCGCCGGTGGCGAATTGGGATAAACAATGTTTTGTTTGCAGTCCCGCGCCTGCGGGATTGACAGTTCAAGGTTCCCCCTTGCATCCCTCCTCCAAAACTTTTCTTGACGGATGGAATGACGGAAATTCTACTCTGCACTGCTGACATTTTAAATGTCGTGAGTTAGAAACTTATGGAAATGTCAGCATGAAAATCTTTCAAAAAACAAGAAGATGACGGATAGTAGTACGAAAAGACACGAAAGTGGAACAGTTTTAACCACAGAGAACAGCTTGTTTTACCATGAAGTTCATGAAGGAAATGAAGATAATACATTGAGTCAGTGTATTTTATGCGGCGACGCTTACAAGGCAACACTTTTACTTGAAAAAAGAACTGATTTAAGGTATATTCAGCAATTCATTGGTCATGAAAATTTACAATCCAACTGAAAATTTATGTCCGATGCAAAATAGGAAGCCCGGCGGAGAATCGGTATATCGCAGATATTAAAGACAAAAGCCGATCCGGAGGGTCTGGAATTTATCCGATGAAGACTAAAAAATGGGGTTTGTATGGCAGTGATTAAGCGAATGGAACGCAAGCAGCGAGGCAGTGAAAAAGATCAGGTTGTTTTCCCAGTCCCTGAAGCCATTATGAATATGCCCGAAGGATATGGCCCATTTATTAAAGCAATCAAGGAAAAGATTGCAACGCAGCGGATTAAAACCGTTATATCCGCCAATGTATCAATGATTTTACTTTACTGGGAGATTGGAAACAGTATTTTATTGAGACAAAATAACGAAGGCTGGGGAACAAAAGTAATTGACAGAATGGCGTATGACTTAAAGCAGGCGTTCCCTGAGATGCACGGCTTTTCGCCTAGAAACCTGAAATATATGCGGAAATTTGCACAGGAATGGCCTGATGTCGAAATAGTGCAACGCACCGTTGCACAAATTCCATGCAGGAATAATTCCAGGAGATTGGAACGTTGATGAAATTCAGAATGTTGCTGATATAACAACAGACGACAAAAAGACAGCAAAGCTGTAAATTCCACGAGTGGCCAGTTTTGACCCGCCCACACCTGGCCCATTTTACCCGCCCCGTGACACTTTCAACTCCCGCAATCGCGGGCTCTTTTTACTATAAGAGGTTTTGTCAACCGGAATGGTTAAATCAGGCTCGAATAACGCAGTAAAGTGAATTTTTTGAAAATCATGTTCAGACGGGGAAAAATTCCAGATTTTACCAGTTATTTTATAACGGCTATAAGGGGTAACTGGAATGCAGGTCTTGCAAACAGTCGCGGCATTGCCAGGCCGGGGAATTGTCCCATATGCAGCATCCCCATGAAACCGCTTCGCCGTTTCTGATTTGCCGGCGCAATTCACCTCCAAAACCCGGCTCGCCGTATATCACGTCCATGATACGCCTTGAATTGCATACCGGACATTGCTCCGGCTTGAATTTGAATATATATTTCCTTTCCGCCGGCGCTTTGTGAATGTACTGTTTACAATCCGGACACTGCCATTTCGGCATTTCATCAATGCCGCAGTAACCATCGTATTTTACCGCTTTGCCTGCCCGGCACAGTTCTTCATCCTCTTCGGTGTCATGCCAGTCATTACCGGTTATCACTTTTACAAGATTAGCGGAATGACACGCCGGACATTCACCCGGTCGGTGCGGCGCAGTGTATTCAGGCTTGTCCATTATTGCATTCTTTGTTGAACAACGGTTTCCGCAGTTTATTATAGATACTTTCCATGCGGTTGTATATCTCCTCGAATTCCCTGTAAGTCAGACATGGCCCGATGTTGATTATCTGATCATCCGCCGCATATTCATATTTTTCATCTTCATTGCATAAAGGACGGCATTCCAGAATGCGCTTCACTTCCTGGAATAAATTCCGTATTGCATCCAGATATTGGGCTTTGTCAAAACAGAAATGCCTGGAACCTTTCCAGTATTTGCTAAACGCAATATCCCAATAGACACAACCGCCGCCATGGGTTACAGCATAAGGGGCTTCGACCCCGAGCCGGCAGCCAAAACCGCATATACAAATCGGGATTTCAAATTCTCCCCCATGCTCCATACTGTCAACAATAGCCTTGAGGTTGAAACAATCATAGCGGCAGCAATTTGCATTTAAAATTTCATCGTTGACAATAATCAGTTCATCTGGACGCGGCATCCCGCCGTCATCCAGATTGTTTCCGGGATCTGCTGGAAATTCCAGTTTGAACTCAGGCTTGTCCATTATTGCATCCTTTATTCGACAGCCGCCGGCATCCGGCTTAAATCCAGTTCGCCTTTAAACGCTCGCTGGCTCAGGGCTCCGTAGAGGTTTTCCAGTTCCGTCAGACTCTCGGCGCTTCTGGCTTTTAGCAATTCGACTTTCTCGACAATCGCGGCAAATTGGTTTTGGAGCGGGAGCGGGGGAATTGCAAAGTCCAATTGTTTGAACTTTTTCATTGAAATATTAAGCATAGAGTCATGTCCCCCAGAGGCTTCTTTGCGAACCGTATTACGAAAATTTTCATTTTTTAGCAAATGATTCGCATATTGAATGTTTATACGTTTAGAATCAAACTCAACGCGCCACAGCTTATCAGGAAGGAACAGGCTAGGATATTCTTGCGGGATGACGCAACAAGCGGCAATCAATTCAAATGTATTTGCTCTGCTCATAATAAAATCCCCTTTGCAGAGCATTGGAACATTTTTAGTAATCGTATCTTTTTTGACAGCCTTAAACTCTTTTGGATTAAATACTCCAGCAGTGACTGCACTAATTTTTAGCACTCCGAGTTCATCTTCTTCTAAACTGGACTTTTCATCTCCGCCGTAACTTACACCAGCAATAATATCAATGATTATCCGGTCTCCTGACTTTTTCTCCCATCCCTTTTCATTACGCACGGGATCGCCGAACATTTCAAGGAAAGTACTCTTCAAGAGTTCATCCAGTGCCTTGATGCTTGCCTTGCGCCGGGCAATCAGTTTTTCCGCACGGGAGAGTACGGCGGCAATCCGGATTTGGTCGGCGATGCTATCGGGAAGCGGAATTTGGATAGCTTCAATAGATTTATTCGACAAATGTTTTACCGTAGTAAATGTTGTTTTTCTGTGAATATCTTTTAGTGCTTGTGGTAAATACTGCAATACATATGATTTGCTAAGTTTTCTATCATCAACAACCAGCTTACAAACTCGTTGATTTAATAAGGCGTCTCCATGTTTCCACACTATTGCATTAAAATCACCATCCATACCAATGAGAATATCTCCATTGACAATAACATATTCATTGGGGTATTCCCCTGAATAGTAGATGCCAGCAAAGCCTGAATTTACATCACGAACTCTGATTAATGGCAGGCCGACACCTTCCTCATTAAATAATTCCGATTTAAAAGGAAAACCAGATATAATTTTGATATAGTTGCCTAAACGATCTACTTGCACTCCTCCCTCCCTTCAAACTCATTCAACTCCTTAACTAACTCCTGCTTTAGAGACTGTTCGCTTGGTAGGTAAAGCTTATACTGACTTGCCATAATGGTTTTATTATCTTCCGGCAAGGTAAATTTAACCACGGCATTGTTTTTATCAGCAGAAAGCAGAATGCCGATAGTCTGGTTTTCGTCCGGCAGTTTTTGGATACGGTCATAATAATTGACATACATTTGCAGTTGTCCCAAATCCTGATGAGTTAATTTGTGCGTTTTCAGTTCGATAATCACAAAACAGCGCAGGAGACGGTTATAAAGTACCAAATCTGCAAAAAAATCATCGCCATCCAGATGGATTCTCTGCTGGCGGGCGACAAAGGTGAACCCGTTTCCCATCTCCAGCAAAAACTCCTGGACATGGGTGATTATTGCCTGTTCCAGATCTTTTTCATAATAGGCCGCTTCCCGTTTCAACCCTAAGAATTCCAAATACATAGGATCTTTGATAATATCAGTCGCTTTTTCCGGCAGCTGTTCGCCCTGGGCTACTGCTAAAACCCGTTCTTTATCATTGCTTAATAGCAGTCTTTCATATAACTGGCTGTTAATCTGCCGTTCCAATTGCCGGGCTGTCCAATTATTTTTAGCGGCTTCGGCAATATAGTATTCTCTTTTATTCTCATCTTCGAGCCTGATTAGCAGGCGATATTGAGTCCAGTTCAATTGTGAACGCAGTGCGTTCACAATTGGGAAAGTCTTGAAAAATTGACGACTTAGATATAACTGTCTCTCAGAAAAACTGGTACCGTACTCCGGTTCAAGTTCAATAGAAAGATTTTTTATCAGATATGCCCCGTATTCCGCCCGCTCTTTTCCCTGCTGTTCCTCTTCAAAGATGGTTTTGCCGATATGCCAGTACATCAAAACTCTGCTAAAATCAACCGCCCGCAAAGCATTTTGCCGGGCTTCGTCAATAATATTTTTGATTTGTTTTAAAAAATCTGTACGAATATGTTTAATATCTTCTGTCATTTCAGCATTCCTTCCAGTTCGCTAAGCTCCAGGCTGATTTCATGCTCCATTGTTTTGAGCTTCGCCAGGATTGCCGCCGGTTTTTCATACTCTATTTCCTCGAACACATCCTCTTTGTACTTGCTCATGCTCAAATCATAGTTTTCGGCGACAATCTCCGCTTGCGGCACGAAGAAAAACTTGGCTTTGCGGTCGGTCGCCTTGCGCTGATCGCGCTGTTTATACTGCGTGACAATATCCTGCAAATCGCCGCAGCCTTCCAGCTTGGTACGCTTGTCGTCCAGGGTGTAGCCGTCGCTCCGCATATCGTAGAACCAGACGTTTTCGGTTTCGCCGCCTTTGGTGAAAATCAGAATGGCGGTGCTGACTCCGGCGTAGGGTTTAAATACGCCGCTCGGCATGGCGATGACGGCTTTCAGTTCGCACTGGTCAACGAGGATTTTGCGGGCTTCGACAAAGGCTTTGCCGCTGCCGAATAACACGCCCTGCGGCACGATCACGCCGGCGGTGCCGCCCATTTTCAGCAGATTGAAAATATTCTCGACGAACAGCAGCTCGGTTTTGGTGGTGCCCAGCTTGAACGATTCGTTGATATCGCCTTTGTCAATGCTGCCGGTAAAGGGCGGGTTTGCCATGATGATCTGGTACTGGTTGTATTCGGTGAAGCCTTTGCTCAATGTATCTTTGTAATCAATGTGCGGCGTGTCCACGCCGTGCATCATCAGGTTCATCAGTCCCAGCCGCACCATGGTCACGTCAATATCGTACCCGTGCAGGCTGTCGTTGAGAATATCGCTCACATCTTTTGTCAGACGCCCGCTGACTGAATTGCGGATGAAGCCGTCTTCGTCAGGCTGGAGTTTATGTTTGTTTTTATCCAGTTGCGTAACCATGTACTGATAAGCGCCGAGGAGAAAGCCGCCGGTGCCGCAGGCGGGGTCGGCAATCCGGTTGCCGAGCTGCGGTTCGACCAGTTCGGCAATGAGTTTAATGATATGGCGCGGCGTCCTGAACTGTCCGTTTTTGCCGGCCGAGGCGATTTCCGAGAGCAGCATTTCATAGACGTCGCCCTGAATATCCTGAAAGGCCTGTCCGCCGCCGTGCGCGTCCTTTTCAATCTCCGCGAAAATTTCCTCGATGGTGGACATGGCTTCGACCAGCAGGGCGGGTTTGGGGATGATAAACACCGCGTTCTGCATGTGCCGGGTGAACGGCGATTCCTCGCCGTTGAGCTGTTTCAGGAACGGGAACACCTGCATCTGGACATGGTTGAGCATGGCTTCGGCGGACATCCGTTTAAAATGGCTCCAGCGCAATGTCTGCTTATCCACTTTTTGTTCCGTGCCGGGGATGGTGAATTTACCGTCGAATTTGGAAACATAGGGTTCGCCGGTAAATTCGGCGTCGGCCTTCTGCTTCAGGTCGAGGTCGTCCAGCCGTTTCATAAACAGCAGATAGGTGATCTGTTCAATGGCGGTGAGCGGATTGGAAATGCCGCCGCTCCAGAATTTATTCCAGAGCTGATCAATTTTGCCTTTCAGCGCCGAGTTGCTTTGTAACATATATTTATCCTTATTTACGTTCAATGATCTGCCAGCGACCGCGCTTGGTAGCGCCGACATGCGTGATAACTCCGGCTTTTTCCATTTTTGCCAAATGGTATTTAAGTCCGCCCAAAGTTAATCCGACAAGCAAAGCCATCTCTTTCCGGGTTATTTGGGGATTTTCTCTAATCAAGTTAACTATTTTTTCCTGGGTAGTCTCTTTAGTTTCTAGGGTAGTATTTCCAGTTTCTAGGGTAGTCATTTGGTGAGCGGGGGCCTCAGAGGCGATCGTTTCCACTGGCGCAACATATGGAGCTAACCAAAAAAAACTGGAACCGGTTATGACGGAGCATAACCCTCCAGATGCGGGCAAGCCCGCACTGAAAACCGGAAGAGCAGTGCTATTGGTGATTATGTTCATCATGCCACCAGATTTTGAGTGAGTTCCACGATTTCATTAATTTCCGCCTGAGTAAACAGTCCGCGGATGCCGTCCGGATGAAGCCTGGTAAAAGGCGATTCGATGAGATTCTTCTTCTGTATCTTTTCCCGGTCAATGATGTACTCCTTCAAGAGCGTTAAAAAATCCAGCTGCCGCGAGGACAGACAGGAATGATTTTGAATAAACTGTTCAAACGCATGGCCGACGGTATCCGGAAAACTCTCCAGTCTTTCCAGTCCCAGGATATGCCGGATAAACTGGATGAACTTTGCTTTGCGGTTTTTGTACACGCTTTTCAGCAGTTCTTCGGTGATATGGGGATGTTCGTCGTGCAGCATTTCCGCCAGCTCCCGCACCTCGGCTTCGGTAATGGTCTTTCCGGCTTTGATCTTCTGTAAAACCGGATTGCTTTCAGTCAATTCCGTGATGAGTTTTTCCACCATTTCGCGGTATCTGGAAACGCTGACCGCCGAATGTTCCGGCCCGAATTCCACCATTTCCTTGGTTTTCAGCAAATCGGTTAAATCCAGATGCGCGGGGCCGGCAGTTTGCACGGTTTCGCGGTATTTCATCAGCGGCGACAACTTTTCATCGAGTTCGTCAAAAGTATCGTCCGTCGCCTTCGCCCAGTAGTGACTGGTTTGCGCCTGCCGGATAATCTCCGCTTCGCGGGCGACGGTATTGACCGCCAGCGGCAGTTCGGCAAGCTGTTCGACGATATTATCCTTTAATACTTCGAATTTCTCTTTTTCATCCACCAGTTTGGCCAATGAGGTTTCCAGCAAATCTTTTTGAAACCGCATCGCCTTGAAATCGGTCTGTGAAACCGTTCTGAACAGCGGTTTAATGCTATTGCGCAAAAACTCAATTTTCTCATGTGTCAGTGCTGTCCAGAAATTATCCTCCGTGAGTTTTTCCAGTTCAGCGGCGGCCTCCTGAATGACCACGGAATTGCGTGGCAGTTCCTGAAGCTGCCGTCGCAGTTTCCCGATCTCTTTGATGGCGATGGCTTCATGCAGCGTGTCGACGGCCTTTTCAATTTTATCCAGCCGGATGCCGAAAAAGCGGACCGGCAGCGGAATTTGCGCAACGGGTTCTTTGCCTTTGGGATTGAGTTTAAAATAGTCGAAATTATCCCAGCAGTCCAGAATCAGAAATTTATCTTTTGCAGTGCACCACGGTTTCAGTTTATGCGCTTCCAGCAGGCGGGTTCCGCGTCCGATCATCTGCCAGAATTTGGTGTAGGAATAGACCGGTTTGGCAAAAACCAGATTGACGACTTCGCGGATGTCAATGCCGGTATCCAGCATGTCAACACTGAGCGCGATGCGCGGCAGATTGTTATTGGTGAACTGGTCCAGCAGCCCGCCCTTGCCGTAAACGCGCGGGTCATCGGATACCAGTACTTTCGCCAGTTCGCCTTTATATTCCGGATAGAGCGAGTCGAATATCTGTTCCAGGCGGCGGGCATGGGGAATGGAGCAGCAGAAAAAGATGGTTTTGCCGGGCAGGACGCCGTTGGCGTCTTTGATGGATTCCTCCATGAACTCTTTGACGATAAGCGCGTTGGTGCCTTTATTGACAACGGTCTTTTCCAGTTCGGTGCCTTCAAAATTAATCTCGGCGACCTCTTTGCCTTCCAGGATCAGCTTTTTCTGGTCTTCCAGCGAAATGGTCCGTTTGCTGATGCCCTCATCCTGGAATCTGGTATGGATCTTCATCACCTGGAAATTGCACAGATAAGGCGGAATGTTATTTACCGCTTCCTCGTAAGTGTAGGCGAAAGTGGGAATGCCGTCATCGCAGTTGAACAGTTTGAAAGTGTTGTGGTCAATGACATCGGTCGGCGTGGCGGTCAGGCCGAGGCTGATGGCTTTGAAATAATCCAGCACTTCGCCGTAGGTGTTGTAGATGGAGCGGTGGCTTTCGTCAATCACAATCAGATCGAAAAAATGCGGAGACAGGGCGCTGCCCTCATCCCGGATAATATTGAGCATGGATGGATAAGTTGAGACATAGATGCGGCGGTCTTTGGAAATAAGCTTTTCACCGGTCTTCGGCCAGCGCGGCTCATCGGGCAGATGCTCTTTGAACGCCGCCAGCCCCTGGTCCCGCAACGCGATTCTGTCCACCAGAAACAATACTCTTTCAACATAACCGGCGCGCATCAGCGCGTCAACCAGGGCAATGCAGGTACGGGTTTTGCCGGTGCCGGTAGCCATGACCAGCAGAAAATTGCGCTGTTTCTTTTCGATGCCTTCCATTACCGCGCGAATGGCGCGGATCTGGTAATCCCTTCCGGCAATTTTAGTGTTCATAAGTTCGTCCGCCAGCGCTTTTTTATATTCGCGGATGTGTTGAAAACGCTCCAGGTCGTCGCGGGTAGGAAATCCGGCGACTTTCCGGGGCGGGTAATTGTCGAGGTCCCAGAAGTATATATCATGGCCGTTGGTGTAGAAGCAGAAAGGCAGTTTGCAGTTGTATTGCCGCTGGATGTTGTGACAGTATTGTTTGGCCTGCTCCCGGCCGATGGCGGCGTCTTTGGAAGTTTTTTTAGCTTCGATCACCGCCAGCGGTTTGCCGTCTCTGCCCAGCAGCACATAGTCGCTGTATTGATGTCCGCCGTAAGGGGTGCGCGGCTCCGCCACGCCCTCCGGCAAAGGCACGGCAATATCGAACTCCTGCAAGACCTGGGAAAGATTATTCAGATCCCAGCCTGCCGTCCGGAGTTTAGTGTCAATCAGTTCTTTTCGTGTTTCCTCTTCAGATTTCATTACTTCTCTGCTATTGTTTTCACTATCCCGCAACATAAATTACGCTGTAAAATAACCTCATAACTGACAAAAGGCAATAATAACAATCATTCAACATGAGAAAAATAGCTGGTTGGGTGGGACATTTTGCGTCGCTTTGATGAAAAAAACAGTATTTCCCTGAGAAAAAAGAATTCCGGCGGCTGTAACACCGGTATCGCCACTCTCACGCGAACGGCGATAGCGGAATTCTTTTTTGTTGCGGACAGGAATTTGAAGGGTTCAGCTTTGGGGAATATTCCCGCCGCGTTTTCAGGCGCTGCGTTTGCTCTATTCAGCCAGCAGGAGATAACCGATGTCGAATTCGTGTCCGTTACTGTCCGGATGACGCTCCGGCAACATCTGTACCCGCAGGAGATGGCTGCCGGCTGGCAAATCTCCGGCTAGTACGGTCAGTACGGTATGGCCGCCAGCCCAGGTATTGTTCGGCAGTTTTTCAAAATAACCTTCGAGCATTACAGGAGGACGATCATCAATCGTAACCACAGCACGTCCGAAATCTCCAGAATACTGCTTGCAGCCGATGGCGATGTAACGACCGCTGAATCGCACTTCGAGCCTCGCCGTCCGGTCATTGGTCTGCCAGCCGGTATATCCGCCTTTGTGCGGTCCGGTTTGCCAGCCGGATTGGTATAATATTTCCATGTCATTAGCGTCAACAATGCGGACGCGTTCATATCCGGCAGCGCCGGAATTGAGATAACCAGGCAATGGGAACGGGGCTGCTGCGGGAGCAGTCTCAAGTTCCAGCATCAGCATGACGAGCATGTCTTTGATCATGGTATGTCCAGGATCGTTGGGATGGACAGTGTCCGGAGAGATGTCGCTCCAGGCGATCTGTCCGGCGGAGACTTCAGGGTATACGGCGTCGCGATAAGATATCATCGGCAGGTGATAATGGATGCCTGAAGGAATGTGCAGATGCTGTTTATTCTCGCCCAGATAGTTCATGGTGGAGATCAGGATTACGGCCGTATCGGAGGAAAGTTCCAGACATTTGCGGAGCAACGCTTCGTAGGACGCGGCGGTATCCGGGTTGGTCGTGTCATTGACGGCGTATTCGACAGTAATGAGGTCAGGAGCATGGCTCAAAAGATCCTTTTCGACGCGAAAAGCGCCGAAGAGACTGTTGGATGCGCCAATCCCGGCATTCACCACTTCGACGCCGGGATTGCGGTAATGTTCACGCAGCCAGGCGGCAAACTGTTCAACATACCGGAGTTCCTGACAGGTGGCGCCAGCTCCCTCAGTGATTGAACCGCCGACAGCCCCATAGACGATCTTGCGTTTCAGCCGGAGCTTTTCAATAAGTTTATGGATTCTTGCCGTATTGCCAAGTGAAACTTTACCGCGCTGGAACATGGTATTGGTAATCGCCGGATGATTCATTTTTTGTCCTTATAGTCCATGAAGTATTTCACAACTTGACGCCGTTTTTCTCCAGTATTGACCGCACGATTCTGCCATCAAGTTCACGCGGCGTGCAGTTGCACCGGATACTCTCAGCCGCCGCGGTACCGGCGGCCTCGCCCATAGCCATGCAATTGCCTGTTACCCGGTAGGATGCATGCGCTTCGTATGAACCGGAGATGCATCGCCCGGCAATCAACAGATTGTCTGTCTTCAGCGGAACAAGGCAGCGATAGGGAATATGGTAAGGTTTTACCTGGTGGTTGCAAACTTGTTCTTCAGAGTCCGGGGAATGGATGTCTACACAGAACGTCGCCCGGCAGATTCCGTCATCGAATGTCGCCCCCCGGATGAGGTCGTCCGCCTCCATGTGATACTCTCCTCGAATGCGCCGGGTTTCCCGCACGCCGATCTGCTGCGCGGTTTCGACCAGGCGTACATTGCCAAATACGTCCTTTACGTTTTGCAGCAATTTCACCGCAGTCTGCACCTGTCTGCGGCCTTCGATGACAGCACGTGTAAGGTCGTCTGCATTGGTGCCGTCGGTTCCGCGGATGTGCGTCCACATGACTACAGCGGTGGCGGTTTCGCCCGGCACCGGGATCATCCACGGGCGGTTGTACGGAATCGTGTCGACCGCGGTCTGTTCGTTGTGTTTGAGCAGAAGATTGTATAAGGCTTCGGAATCCTGCTGAGTGTAATCAGCACCGCTGATCTTGAACATTAGAGACATGGGCTGGGGCAGGTTGTCGTTCATCCGCCCGAATTCGTATTCGCATCCCGCATGCCAGGCCACGTCGCCGTCGCCGGTACAGTCGATGACAACTTTGGCAAGGACGGCGCTGCGTCCGGACTTGTTTTCAATGATGACTCCGCGCACTGAGTTGCCGTCCATGAGTGTGCCGGCGGCAAGAGTGTAGAAAAGGACATTCACCCCCGCTTCCCGGGCCATTACATCGAGCAGGTATTTCATCGCTTCCAGATTGAATGAGATGTTCCATAAACCGCCCCAATCCCCCTGCGTTTCCAGGCGGGAGATGATTTCACTGACAATCCCGCCTTTGTCTCTGCCGTCGAAAAGCGGGTTGAGCAACCCTGCAGTCCATAGACCGCCGAGGCAGCCGAATTTCTCTATAACCAGGGTTTTCATTCCGGCACGGGCTGCGGCAAGCGCGGCCCCGACTCCGGCCGGTCCACCGCCGACTACGATGACATCATATTCGCCGTATACTGGAATTGCCCGTTCCGGTTCGGTGATCGTGCCGGTTGCAGTTTGGCGGCTGATATTGACTGAGTACTTCATAGCGAACCTTATTTCCTTTGCCAGACGGCGACAATTTCTCCGAAATAGAGTTTGTGCCCTTTCGGCGGATTATTTTTGGTGGTCATAGTTGAGAAGCCTTTCTTGCAGACGATGATGAGCTTAGCTTCTGCATAAGCGATTCCGGGACTGGTTGAGATGCCGGTAAGGCCGGCCTCTTTGGTTTTGTCCATGTCACGGCCTGATTTTGTGCCGAAAAGCATCAACGCCGGACGGTATTTATTATCAAAAAAGGACAAGGTGAAGTATTCCTCTTTCTCAATGAATTTGTAGGTGTTGCGTTCGGTGTGGACTAAGATGAAAGCAGTTGGTTTGTTCCAGTTGCCGATACCGCCCCAGCTTGCAGTCATGCCGTTGAACTTCTGTTCGCTGCCGGCCGTGATCAGCATCCAGTCGGAGTTGATCATTTTGATGATGTTGCCCTGTATCTCGTCAGGGGATATTTTCTTGAAATTAGCAGTCAGGTCGTATGGCGGTGTTTTCGGTTCAACCGTGCTGTCGGCAAAGCCGCTGATAGCCGAACCTAATACCACTGCGGAGGCGACAAACGCTGAAATCTTCTTTCCGTAATTCATTTTTACACCTTTTATTTAGTTAAGGAACTATACTCTGCACGGCTGAAAATTTAAAATAGATTGCGAAGATTTTGAGAATTATTTCGTATTCTGAGAGGTTGCCGATACCGGGGTATCGAAGGCCTCGAAGAGTGCGAATCCAAACTCGAAAGATCGCAATCCCGCAATTGCGGGACGATTGTTTTGCGGCTGTATTTTTCCGCTCCTCATTCCGGCGATATTCATATCGCCAATCAGTCGGATCGAAAAAATCCAATCCACAATCCTGCTCGTCTATGCTTAAATTTTCAGTCGCGCAGAGTATAATCAGGACGGAGTTTGCCGGCAACTGTTTCATGCGCGATGCTGCGGATGACGACGGCGTCTTCCTGACTGACGGCAGGAGGGCGGAATTTGTTTTCGCGGGAATCGACGCCCAGGAGTGTTTCACGCCAGACGAGAGCTGCGAGCAGGCATCCTGCCGCGTTGGCGTGATGATCATAAATTAGTTTCTGTTCACCGTTTTTCGGGTCTTTGCGCCATACCCAGCCGATGCAGAGCGTATGTTTCTGATCGGGCAAGTTCGGATAAGTCATTTTTTGATGGTCAAAATTAGGATCCGGCTGGAACTTCCAGATTTGACGGAGGTTTTGAAAGGCATCTCCGACGGGAATTATTCGGAGATTGCCGAGTTCCGCGGCGATTCCGCGATAGGCAACATCAAGATCGCGGTACATTTCCAGCTGGGTTTTCTTTTTGGGTTTCAGCCGTGCATTGTCAACGCGGTCGGCCCATACTTCATGAACAACAATTTCAGCTTTCGGGCAATATTTTTTTACATAGTCGCAGAGATCCTTAGCATGCGGGCGGTAACTGTTAATGTCGTCGCTCAGGTGGCTGACCTGCTGTATTGTCACCACATCCCAGGGTTGAGCAGTCAGCATATCTTTCAAACTGGCTTTATGCTTATTGTAAATATAGGGTTTGCCTTCAGGATCGGCGGGTTTTTGTTCATGGATACGCGCGAGTTTGACGTGCTTTTCAAAAGAACAGCCGCCAATCTCGGCCGGGACGACGATCAGTTTATGAAGAGGATCGTTTTCGTTGAGTTTTTCGCGGTAGGCGTTGGCATTCCCGGAGAAACTGTTGCCAATGGACAGCACTTTCAATTCGGTTTTTGCCGCCTGGTTTTGAGCGGCAGCCGGGAAAGAACAAGCGAGTGATAGAATCATTATTCCAGCTCCGATGACAGTTGACAGATTAGTCCCTATAGACATTTACGGCCTTCCTGTAAGTTATAATTTGTTCCAATAAAATAAATTATTGAAAGCAGTATTACAAACAAATAAATTTAAATTCAGGAAATTGATTTAACAATTATACCTTTAATTCTTTCTTCAACTGATTCATCGAGACACTTTATTTTTTCAGGATGAATTTCGGATAGCCGAAGATATTATGCCCGTCGTAAAGTAACGGAACGATTACCGATTTCTGTCCGTCATTTATCCTGACCATCACAAGATCGATGCTCTCCCCTGATTTGGGCAGATTACCCCGCATGTATCCTGGCAGTTCCCGGAACGGAATCGCGACCTCAACCAGGAACCCGTCTTTTGTGATTTTAGTTCCGGTTTTCAGCCCGTGTATCTTATCATCAGTGCCAATCACCCAGTAACCGTCCGAGTTGTTGAGATGCAGCCAGTCCACCACGTTGTTGTCTGGATTCACTATTACTTCCCAATACGCTTTCAAGCGTCTGTCCGGCAGCACGAATATCTCCAGCGCATCGCCTTCCCATGGGAACTTTTTCTTTGCCTCATCATAATCAATCGATTTTATGCCGGCATCCTGGAAACGCGCACCAAAATAGAGGAATTCCTCGTCCCAGCATATCTTCCATATCGTTGGCGAATTGTTCTTTTTCAGGCTGCCCGGCGGGTATTCGCCGTAAAATGTCAGAGCGCCGTTCCACCCGTCGCCGTCCAGCGTACCATTCAGCGCCGGTTTCCTGTACGCATACGGAAGCTCGAATTCTTGTTGTTTCAGCGGCCAGTTAAGTCCTTTATCAATATCGCTGAACAGTTCTTTCATATAGGCGCGGGCAGTATTCAATGCCTCTTCGTCGCCGCGTTTGTATTTGCCATACAGAATCCGCTTATATACCCAGGCGAGGTGTGAATTCAGCTTGTCGGTCGCCCATTCAGCCGGGGAGTGCTTTCCTTTCAGGTAGAGTTCGTCAGTCGCTTTATTCGCCAGCGCCTCATCTTCAGGGGTGGTGTGCGCGCACGACGCCAGAAGCGATACCGCTATCGCGCAAGAAACAAATCTGACACAATTCATCAAAGTGCGTTTCCGCATAGTCGAGCCCTCCTTTGAAACTTAACCACAAAGGCATCCCGCGTCGCGGGACTAACCCGAGAGTTAGCAAGGCACAGAGAAATCCATGCTTTCCGGTTTCCCGGTTTCCCGGTTTTCCGGTTTTACTGTTTTACGGTTTTACGGTTTTACGGTTTTACGGTTTTACGGTTTTAGGTTCGGCTGTTAAAACTTGGACATTGGATATTCCGTGTTGGATATTGGTTATTGAGTATTGATTTCCGGTTTTCCGGTTTCACTGTTTGACTGTAATACCGTTAAGCTGCAATGCCGTAATACCGCTTTATTCTGCCTCGTTTCTTATTTGATAAAACTGCGGGTCCCGCAGTCAGACGCTTGCTTTAAACAGCGCCTATTTATATTTCCATGTATATATTCCGCGGTTGCCGATAAATATTCTGCCGTCGCCGATGGCGAGAGCCCCCATATCCGCGCAGGGAAGGTTGTAAGTAATCCACTTGAAAGATTTGCCCCCGTCCCGTGAAAGCAGCGGGCCCATGCCGTGCGTCAGATTCGAGGAATTAGAGGCGTTACAGGCGAAAACAACGATATCTTCGCCGTCGCAGGCGACAGGGCCGAAACCTTTCTGGGCGGCAGCCCACTCTTCGACAGTGTCGCCAATGGTCATTTTTACCATTCCAGGCTCTACTTTGCCGCCGGCAATCTTGTCATAGGGCATGACAACCAGTTTGCCGTCGAGGCCTAGTATCAGTGTTCCGGAGGCCGTGACCCCGAGGCCTTTGATGCCGCTCTTTACTCCGTCGAGCGGCACAATCTGCCAGGTGACGCCGAAGTCGCGGCTGGAGGCCAGCGCCGAACCGCCGGGAAAGTTTACGGCATTGCCAAGATAAAGTATTTTGTGCATTGCGTCGTATTCCATCTCCCTGAACGCAGACTTGCCATCCTTTAAGAAAAGAGGAGAATTCTGCTCTTTAAAGCTTTTGCCGCCGTCATCGGAGAAGAAAAGATGATTGGTAAACATGATCCACTGTCTGTCGGAGCTGCCTGGATCGATGAGCATCTTGATTCTTGCGCCATAAGGAGTCTTGCGCTCGAAGTCAACTGTATCGCCGCAACCCAGGCGGGTTGTAACATCCTGCCAGGTTTCTCCCTTGTTCAAGGACTGAAGCAGCTTGACGGTCGGCGAAGTATTGTAACTGCCGCCGGGTGCCCCCTTGTCGAGTGCGAAAGTATAGATGTATTTTTCATCGCCGGATACACACATTGGAGAATAAAGCCCTATGCCCCATTTGGGGATTCCCGGATTGATGGAGATACGGCGCCATTTGGTGATGTCGGGACCGTCGCTGCGGAAAATTCCGTGATCGTTAGTCGACATATATGTATAGTTTTTCCTGATGAAAAAAGAAGTGCCGCATTCGGCAAATCCCGCTCCCTTGTTGCCGTATAACCGTTTTGTGTTGTCGAAGGTCATCAACAGGTCGTTCCAGGTCTTGAACTGATCGGTGCTGTACCATCCGGTGAAAGCTGAACAGGTGAGCGCGAGATCCGTTTTGCGGTCGAAGAAGAGCTTCTGCGTTTCGAAACAGAAAGACGTCCCGCTGGAGGAATTGGGTTCGTCGTGTTTCAGCTCTTTCGGGAATGGAATATGGCGGAAAGTCTTCATTTCGTCGTCCGAAACAAAAAGTCCGTTCGTTTCCTGGGAACCGATAAAGACCTGGCCTTTCTGCCGGGGGTTCCACTTCGCCATCACCGGCCTCGGCACTCTGAGTTCTTTGCCGGCGGCATTCCTGATGGTAAGTTCGGAACAGGCCAGTGAACTGCCGCCGGAGTCTTTGGCGAGAATGATCTTGAACTTGCCCTTGTTATCCTTTGGCATCATGGTTATGAGCAGCTCTCCGTCTTTCGAAGGCGAAGCATCGATGTCGATGGCGACAAAGCCTTCCGGAAGACCGCCAATCTTTTCAAATCTGGGGGTGGCGTCTTTAGCGTTGCGAGTGACGAAAAATTCCCCGTCGGCAAAAGAAAAATAAACAAGATCAGGATTTGAATGATGCGGATAGATACAGCGTATTCCGGCGAACGGGCCGAGATCGAAGGTTTTGAAGTTGGCGGCGTTAGCGTCGCCGGCAAAAACCTTCTTCTTGTGGAATTCGGCTTCCATGGCGGGCTCGTATCCCCTCGGCGCAAGTCCATGTCCGAAAGACCCCAGGGAGGCGAATACACGCGAACCGTCGCAGTTGAACCTGACCCGGTCAAACATGCATTTGCGTCCGAGCATGAAAGGGGGGAGCCCTTTGTCGTAGATTGTTGACCAGGTTTTGCCGCCGTCAATGGTTCTGTCAAGGTAACTGCTGGCTGAAACGATGAGCCTGGAGTTGGCCGGCGAGATGTCGAATGACTGGTAGCTACCCCCGGTCAGGTCATTGGATATCTGCTTGAAGGTTCTGCCGCCGTCCACGGACTGAGCTAGCCCGCCGCCGTCGAGGATTATGGTTATGACTCCGTTATCAACCTTCGCGTCGTAGATGACATTGGCGTAACCGGGGGAGACATTCTGCCACACGCAATTGATCCCTTTGACATTAGCGTCAAAAACTTGCTCTTTTAGCCCTGGTATCTTGACTTTCGGCCATTGTCGGCCAGCCAGGTCTTTCCTGGTAATTTCTTCAAGGTTTTTTTTGACGAAGTCCGGAATATTCCGCCAGTCAGAAGTGACTGGCTCATTGGCTTGACAGAGCGCAGTCTGCAGCAGTGTGGCTGCCATGACTCCATGGAAAACTTGCTTAAAGCGTTTCATATAATATTCCTTATGTTTTTGCTATTGTGCAGCAGTCATGCTGAAACCTTTGATTTCAAACCAGCCGTCCTGCTGCCAGCAGAACAGTGATACCGACAACTTGCGGACATCGGCTGGTATCAGGACTGTTGCCTCATAATGTTTCCATTCGCTGCCGAGCCCAACCCTGGAAATGAAGTCCTTTCTCCCAATTTTCGGCATATTTAACATGCCGTAGAATGGCGTTACGCTGCCGCGAGCCTCGAACGAAATTTGATAAGATGCGCCGGGCGTAACTTCAATCTCTCGAGTGGCGACAGCGGATGTATTCTTTTGTGTCGCGCCGGAGCAGATTACTTTGACGCTGTCCGTGCCGGGTTCAAGTCTGGCCGCACCCCAGAACCCACGCAAGTCGGCTTGTTTGAACAATGTCTGTTTACCGATGTCAACCGTAAGCGTGCCGTATTGAGCCGGGTCTTTGGCGCCGCCGATGCCGGACGCCCATTCCAGGTAACCGGCACGGTCTTTGCCGTCATTGTTATTGACCAGCAGCGCGAAACGCATCGGTTGGCCGGGCAGATAGCTGAACGGATACAGGTCGTCGCGGTCGATATGAATCTTATAACATAATCCTGCCGCGTTTTTTTCGATAACGATTTTGCCATATTTGACCGGCATTCTGGCGAAAGTGATCCGTTGCGGCAGATCGCCGCCCAGAGAAGGCATCGCCTCTTTCCACAGCAGCGGGCCTTTTGAGATCAGCGCAGCGCTGATTTCCAGCCGGTCTTCGGCGAGGCCTTTGCCGTTGACATCGAGCGCCAGCTGGATACTGTCCCCCTGGTAAATATTGCCACCGCTCCAGGTTTGGTGATGGATACGGTCTGTCACTTCAATCAGCAGGTCCAGCCCGTTATTGTCGAGTGCGGCGGCGAAACGGGCGGCGAATCCTTCCTGCTGTTTTTCCTGATTCATGGCAGTATATTTATTTGCCTGCATCCAGGGTAGATTAGCCGGATCGGTTATATTCATCTGCTCATCGAAAATCCTGCCGGCGCGGTAGCGTCCGTTGACTGAACGGTCTAGTTCCGGTTCTTTCTGGAGCGGCTTCAGCACTTGGCCGCGATTTCCGGTCCATTGAGCGATGACATTTTCAGCCGGATTTTTTAGAAAATATACTAAAGATGGCTGTATTTCAAGGCCGGCGACAGAGAGGGTGCGGCCTTCCCAGTCGGTCAGCCGTGCGTTTTGCGCTGCAGCGGTTTCAGCCAATTCTTTGGCAAGTTTCAGCGGCTTATCGCTATTTGACCAGAAGAACAGCACTTTGCCGCTGTCGCTTTGCATCAGCGCAGCGCGTTGTTTGCCGCCGTCGAAATAATATCCGTCAAGGTAGCGGATGTTGCCGCTGAAGCAGTCGGTGAAATTGCGCCAGGCCACCGCCAGCAGTCGCGGTTCGATATACGGCGAGGCGCGGAACAGGCCGAAAGTCTGGAAAAACTGCTTATTCTTACGGAAATAATCTATCATTTCCTGTTCACGGGCATGTTGAATGTTGGTCATGGTGAAGAAGGTGACGATTTCCGCGCCCTGGCGGATATGGTTCATAAAGTCAACCAGCATCCGGTTGGAAAGCGCTTCTTCGGTCGGCGTACCCGGTTCATCTCCGTTTGTCAGCATGGAATGCCATTCGGAACTTACCCACGGTTTAGGCTCCACTCCGCAACTCCGGTCGATACGATTGAACGGCGCGGGCGATACCCATGAACCGTGCAGTACGAGGCGGTCGAAATATTTACCTGCACCCAGCTTCATGATCTCCTCATAAAATGGCAGGTAGCGCATGCCCATGCCGCCGATCCAGACGGTGGCGTCCGGCTGTTCCTGTTTGACTGTTTCATACCCGGCTTTGAGCAGTTCAACAAATTTTTCCGGTGTATCTCGCCAAAAGACCGATTGTCCCGGCAGATGCGGTTCGTTCCACAGTTCCCAGGTTTTGATGAACGGATAGCGTTTGACCAGTACTTTCAGGAAATCAGTCCAGTATGACATTTTTGCCGGGGCGTAGGCGGCATATTCCCATACGCAAATATCCAGGTTGACCAGTTCCGGATGCGTTGAAGCCCATTTCGGCGTGCCTACAGGATCGCCGATGAATTCGCTGAACCCTTTTTTTCGCGCTTCAGCGATGAACTGGTCAAGAGCGCTCCAGTCGTATTGACCTTGTGCGGTTTCGATACGGTCCCAGCCGATACCATGAATGCGGATGGCATGAAAACCGATCATGGAGGCCAGCGTTAGATTAGCGTTCGACCATTCAATGTTCTTTGGCTTGCTGTCATAGGCCGGGCCGAGGGATAAAGCCAGTTGCGGAGGAATTTGCTCCGGCGGACGCGCAGGGCGGGGAAGTACCGCGATATTGTGGCATTGCCGGGTGAAATTATTTTCCAGCCGCAGATATGGTTTGCCTTTTACCCATTCGTAAATCTTGCAGTTGATGATTTCCTGCGCCGGAGTCAGCGCATCGGCGGCATCGCGATATTGAAATTTTACTTCATAGAAGCCCGGCTGCTCCGGTTTCCACTGCCAGCCGGAGGCGGCAAAATCAGCCGCCGAAACATTTTTTTCTGCAACTTTTTTTCCGGATGAATCATAGACTTCACCAACTACATTTTTTATATTTTCAGGCAGCTTGCCGGCCGGTTTAAATCCGACAGTTTCGCCCAGCACCCACCAGTTGGCGAATTTCTCCCCGCGGATTTTCACTTCAGCTTGAGCACTGAAAGCGGCTATCATTAAGATTGACAACAGTTGCAGTAAAAAACGCATATTTATTCCTTTATTAAATTGGGTCTTCACTAGAATTTGTGGGTTAATGGCCGGAAATAGCGTTTAATAGAGATACCGCAGAACCTTCATTCTGTCAAGTGTTCAATCCGGCATAACCGGTCGCAGGCTCCCTATTATTCCATTTGATCACTTGACAGA
>CAIPAT010000363.1 GCA_903863035.1 uncultured Lentisphaeria bacterium | reverse complement strand
TCTGTCAAGTGATCAAATGGAATAATAGGGAGCCTGCGACCGGTTATGCCGGATTGAACACTTGACAGAATGAAGGTTCTGCGGTATCTCTATTAAACGCTATTTCCGGCCATTAACCCACAAATTCTAGTGAAGACCCGATTAAAATAAACTGGTACTGACGCATATCGCGCCAGTACCCATTGTTTCTATAAATAAGTTAGCGGCTGTATTGTGCCCAACCGCCGCCCGTGTATTCGGCACCTCTTGTACCCCCGAAAACGTTTGGCGCACCCCATCCAGAGTAAGACCCATAAGATGAGCCTCGGTAGTACCATGGATTGCCTGACCAGCCATAGTTAGCGCTATAACCGAAAGTACCAAATCCCGATGCGGTCATATATGGATTGAATGCGCCAGCACAGTTAATTACCGGCTGTTGTACCGTTCCGGCATAGATTACCGGATTTGAGTATATTGTGCCGTCAATAGCCTTGCCAACAGGCTGTGGGCAATCGCCTGCCGTAATCACTGGCGAGTAAACCACAACCGGTGGAATAACTGCTCCGGCAGGAACAACCGGAATCCCAATCAATGGTATTTGAGCTGGTACTATCGCCGGTGAACCAAGATTAAGCGCTGATATCTGAACCGTAGAAGCTGGAACTGAATAATAGACGGGTTCAGGCACTGGACCCGCCGATAATTTAATCCCCCCTATCGGCGTTTGAACGCCGATATAATCTTTGGTCACTCCGACATTCGTCACTGGAGTATTAACGGCAACGCCATAAGGGGAAATATCGATATTGGCGACCGGGGTGTTGATGCCGATTCCAGACGGCGATACTCCAACGGCGGCTCCCGGCATGAATGCTTTGGCTTCCTGCGTTGACAGGCCGACATAGGTGGCAGGCGTGGCGACTGCCGCCGCTTGCGCATTAACGCCGCCGGCGATTACCGGCGATACGCCGCTGACGCCTTGCACGGATGCCTGATTCCCTTGAATCGAGTTATTCTGCATCTGCTGCTGCAGATACTGTTCCCTGGTTGTGGTTTTCGGAATAACATATTGCGGTCTTGGTGTGCCCGCCGCAACAGGTGTCCGCGGCGTTTCTGCTGCGATATTGTCGGAAGACTGGTCTGTTCCAGCCATTTTTAGAATATAAGCATCATATTTTGCCTGATCAAACCCGAAGCGTTTCTGGTCTGCCGGGTTCATATTGTTATATGATATCCATGCCATATTCTGGCCGCGTTCATTGACGGTGGTGTTAGCCACTACTCCAATGGCGTTGGTTTTACAGATACTCAGCACATCGTATTTGGTGCCATCTTTCCCGGCAATAATTTCAGCATTGAGATTTAGAACGGCCGTCATCGCAACTGCGATAACCCGGACAGTGATTTGCAGCGTTTTCATTGAGCCCTCTCCTTGTTATATTTACTATTCTACTCGCGATGGTCTGCCATTTTGCGTCGCGGCTGAATATTTTAACAGGGATGAACAGGATGGACAGGATGAAAAAACAAGTCAGCGGATATATGCGGTTGCTCCCGTATTCATCCGCTGACGGCGTTTTCCTTTGCAATTATTCCACTGACATTATATCAGAAAAATATTTTGCTTTTCCTGTCTATTGTGTAGAGGTTGTTAATGACTTACATATTTCGCAGACTTCTACAAGTCCACTACGGTTTTTCTGAAGTGCGGTTAATGAATTGTTATTTTTCTCGTTTAATCCATTTAGTGCGTCTGTTATTTGTATATCAATTTCTTTGAACCATTTATCCAGGAATTCTTGATATTTCTTCATCATTTCGTATTTAAGATCATCAATTGCCTGATGGAATTGCATCATCTGTTTTTTTTGCATTTCAACTGCATTAGAATCCTTGCGATAACCAATAAATGTTTCGACTATACTTAACGCTATCTGAAGAGGAATTGCAATTTTTCCGGCATTTTTTGCCAGCCATTCGCCCCATTTAGCGAAAGTAGAAATGCTTTTCAAAGCCGAACCAATGGTAGTAAGTGTATTGAAGTCGATTTTTCGCAATGCATCTACTGTTGATGCCGCAATATTGCCGGTGTCTGCATTATTCTCTATTTTTACTTTAAAATTTCCATTGTTCGAAATTCTGGTTGAATCAACTAGTATTTCCCTACTTAATTCTTGATTTAGTTTATCAATAAAAGCCTCAAGTTTATCAGATAATTTTTTTGATAGTGCTATATTAGCTTTTGACAGAATATCATTTATCGTATTTGAATCTGCATTTGGTAAGTCTGCATTTTTCCGAATAGTCTGAATGAGATTTTGACACTCATCTTCTGTAATTTGATGACATTCATTGTTGAACACACGCTGAATAGAGCGGATGCGATTCGCGAATGCAATCAACTGACCATTATCATGCGATTTTATTTTCGCATCAATAATGGCAATGGTTTCCTTTGCCGTTTCCATAATCAATCCAGATGTTGTACACACACTGTCTATAATAGAGGTCTGACGCATAATGGAATCCATCTCTTTTTCCAATCGAAGGATTCCGCTTTGTTCCAGCAATGTTTGCTTCTTTTCAATCCTCCCCTTCAATGCCGATGCGGCATTTACCACCAATAGCGGAATATCTTTAATTGCAGAATCGACTGCCGCCAAGTTACTTAAAACCTTATCTTTTATCTCCTTCAGTTCTAATGGATCATATGCCGATTTATTGTTCAGCACCAATATCACCGACTTTTGTTTGGCAATACAACAAATTCTGTCATAAACGTTCGCTTCTTCAACAACACCATCAGTACTGATAACAAAAATAACCACCTCTATCTGTTTTAGATGCTGTTCTGTGATTTTTTCGTGTTCCTGCGGGGCATCAATTCCGGGAGTGTCATAAACATTGTATCCATGCCATTCAAAACGGGCTACTTTGCAGGTCTCCGGTCGGTCAGACATTTCTGCATATTCTTGGCCAATCAAGGCATTTAACAGAGTACTTTTGCCTGCATTATAGACCCCATACACCATTATGCCAGGACTGAAGTCGTTTATTTTTTGTTTTACCATTTTTGTCATATCATTGATTTTTTCTTGTGACAAAAAATCTTTGGCATTTAAGGCGGTGTCTTCGGCACATTTTAACAAAATGTTTTTATAATCTTTCATTATTCGCCCCTTGTAAACACTTTTCAAGTTCACTTTTTAAGTTGTTGATTGACTTAGACATCATCGTTACGTTATTGTCTATTACTTTAAGGTAATATTCCTCAATGTTTACAATGACATTATCAATTGTATCCATCAATTTGCTATTGCAGTTTTCTTTAATATTTTTTAATATTTCTTCGCGATTATTTCCCACTTTAACGGAAATATTTTCATCAAAAGTAATCCTTTCGCCAAACGCTGAACCAGTTTTCCTCCCTGCCCAGCTTCCAAATATAGCTCCTATCCCCCCTCCAATAATTGTTCCAATCGGCCCAAAGAAACTTCCTGCAAACGCTCCCGCAGTTCCCAAGGCAATTGCCCCAGTACCAGAACCAGCACTTCCGCCAGTATTTCGGCAACTGCCGTGAATTTTTTTAGACTCGAATTTGTCGGTTACTTCAAAATCGATTCCATCGATTTTGATCTTGGTCATACCAACAAGTTTATCATTGAAATCTTCAAAAAGTGGTATGATATTTTCTTTAAAATTTGATTCCAATAATTTAGTTAGTGCATTCGTTATAGCACGCTGCTTCTGTTCCTTGCTCTGGCTGGAATTAAAAATTTCTTCGATAATACTGACAAATTCCCCTTTAACGGCAAATTTTACATCCTCTACGGTTTTATCTAGTTTTTTACGGAATTCTTCCAATTTATTTTGAGTCTCGCTCATCCTGGATGATAGATCACAAATCCCACTTTGGCCAACGGTACCATTGATAATTGTATTTACCATGCTTTTTAATTGAGCAATCGGAACTTTAACCTTCAATTGTACCGCATCTTCAGTTATGGTATGAGTCATAACATCATAAAATTTAGCAAAATTGCTGGCTTGCCAATCTTTTGCATCCTTGTCGTTGATAGCCTTTTCTGCTAAATTTTTAGATATGGAAAAAACATCATGAAGTATTTGCTCCTTTTCGTCGGAGGAAAGCTCGGATGTTTGCTGCCTGCACCAATCTTCCTGGTCTTTTCTATCTTTTGGAGACTTGGCGATGAGTATTTTCACCAATTCTCCGTTAACCTCATCTTCTTCCGGCCGGTCAGACTTGGTAATAACAATTACGATTGTCTTATTCTTTTCCTTTATCAACCTTAGAATTTCTTCAAGGTCAGAGGCGCGGCAGGGACTATCTGAACTGGTCAAATACAAAACCAAGTCAGCAGCCGCAACATAGTCTTTGGACAGCTTCTCATTGGGTTCGGTAAGAGAATGCAAGCCTGGAGAATCGATCCAAGTCAAACCGGAAAGTTTGAACCCTTGGATAGTATTGGTCGCTTCAGTAGCTTTTACCTCAAATTGATTTGCTTCGATTTCAGCGAGTTTACCGCAGTATTGCCGATCTCCCGCCTTATCAAAGTGGAAAAATGAACTTTTTTTACCGGAAGTGTTGGCAATAAAATTTCCTAGTGAACTTTTTCCACATTTGACTTTGCCATAGACAAACACAATGAATGAATCATTAAATTCATCCCGCAGTTTTTGCTGTTTAAATCTCTGACTGGCAGATTGGCTGAAGCCTTCTATCATTCCTTTATAGTGTTTATTTAAATCCTCAATGATTTTACGCAAATCGGACTCTGCTATCTTTTTCCCCGTATGCAAAGTATTTTGCAATTGCGAGCCAACTTGTTTCTGAAATTTATCAAGTTGGGCTTCAACTTGTTTTTTTAATTCCTCTGTTTTTTTATCAACACCAACAAAATCTGAATGCATAGCTTCAAGTGCATTAGAAAACCTTTTTTGTTCCGGAAAAATCATAATGTACTCTTTAATTATTGTATATTTATCTATCTTTTAAAGTCCTTGTCAAATACCCAAGAAGTACCCGCCATTACGTTCATAGATCACCTCACATTACTGCTATTATTTTGCCATATAATCCAGGGATTTTTTTCTTATGTAGATTCTCGGACAACTTACTAATCGCTAATAGTTGTTTGCCTAACTTCGTAGTTGTCTTAATTCTAGCATTGATAGCTTTAATGGCTGTTACCATCTCGGTTCTATAGTCCTTAAGGTTTTTAATCTTCTCCGCCGACTCGGTGGCATCATCGTGTTCAATCTTATCCAAGTCAGCCTGCTTCTTCCTGAGTTCATCCACTCCCTTTAATAGTTCATTCCTGGAAGTAAGTAATGGCAGTAGTTTTGTAGCATAGTCAATAAGTAATGCTTGAGTCCAATCTAGAGTTTTAAGTGTGGCCGCCGGTGTGGCTGTAGTTTGTGTAATTATAGCATATGTTTTTTCATCATGGCCTTTAGTGAGAGTCTCCAATGCGGTAAGGTGATTATGAAATACTACAGCTGAATATGCCGAAACTGTATCTGTGGATGGATCTGGATTAAGTTTTAAGTTATCATCTTTATAACTTTTCAACATTCCTTCGATTTTTCCAGCAGTACCGTTGAAATACAACAATACTTTACGCAACCATATCATCAGCCGGTAGATTAGCTCATCGATGAAGTTTTTTAGCTTCAAATAAATGATGTGTACTTGTTCACCAATGAATTCAAGACAAACGTTGTTATAGGCTTCGTTGCCGATTACGGCAATTACTTCGTTAACGTCGTATCTTTCAATCGCGATGCGAAGATCTTCAATGCGATCGATGCTGAGATTGAAATTCTCAACCGCAACCAGTGCTTCGTTAAAGTCTCTTTCAGCATCAAACATTGAAGTGATATTTTCTAATGCAACGCGAGCTTCATCACGTAATTTCATCTCGCTGTCGTATAATATTTGATCGAAAAAAGAGCGTTCCATAATTTCACCATTAAGTTATTCAATGCTCACGACGTCTTGAAATTATTTCCCTGCGTATATGTCAATAGTTGTTTCAATTCCTCCAGCTCTTTTTGCTCATCGTCAACGTCGTCACTTTTACATTCAAATTTATCCATGTAGAGGTCTATAAGAACATTTGGATTATCACAATATTGTTTTATTTCTATGAAATCAGGTGCAGGCAAGTCCAAATCATAGTGGCTGTTTATCTCTCTAAGTCGTTGAGAAAAATCCTCTTTTATTTTACGGCGCATTTGTTGCTGCTCATTGTTTCTTGCCTTTTTTTCTTCATTAACCTTCATATTCCGTAACGTCTCTTCTTTTGATGAACGATCGCTTGATGAAGAGCTTCCAGAATTTGCCGCAGCCTTAGCCGCAACCACCGCCAAAGTCAAAGTGATTCCAGTGGCGGCAATCCAACCGACTGGGCCCAACGCTATTAATGCCCATTGAAACATTATAAATCTCCTTTAATTACTTTTAATTTGAGAAAGAACTTTTTCGATATTGCTTAATGAGTCTATTAGCCAGGACGGCATCACATCCTCAAGCCTGGAAGCAACTGGACGATATTCCGCAACAATTGTTTGAATATCCCTTGTAGGCACACTCAATTTCTTTGCAACACTCATCATAATAATGGCATCATCCAAAAATCCAATAACACCATTATCATCGCTAATAACATCAAACGGCATAATTAAGTAGTTGAGCGCTGCAGAAACCTTTGCGCGATCCTCAATCAAATTATTTGAGTCATTAATAAAATCAACAAACAGTTTAGCGAGTGGCGGAATAATTTTTATCAATGATTTCAAGTCTTCAACACATTTGTCATCTGCGTTAGGCAAAAAGCGTTCCACTTGCGACAACGCGACTGGTTCCTGCAATAATTCGTTGATATTTTCCGTATATGCCGATATAACGACCTGCAAAATGTCTTTCATGCTAAAATTCCCTTAAATGGAGTTATAAGTTTCAACAGATCTTTTTGTTTGCTCGATGAGATTTGATAATTGATCGCTAAGTTGTTGTCTTTTTTTAGAGGATTGACTTTGACATTTGGATATATTCTTGTTTGCTTCAGTTATTTTATCCCGTATAACTTTGGTAATTTGCTTGTGGCAATTTTCCTTTTTATTGTTGCGATCAGAAATCACAGCCTCAGCATCAGTGACAATTTTTTGGTCTAGCGCTTCTCTAAATTGAGGGACATTGCTTTTGGCAAGTAATAATTTTTTGTTTTCTGCTTTGCCTTTTTGGTAACGTGGCGATGCAACTGAAAACATTTCCACATCATGATTAAAAATATCACAAATTTGTTGCCTGACTGCCTGATAAATTTTCACAGAATCAGAACATTCCTGTTCATCAAGATGAGTCATAACCCAAAATGTGCGGTTGATAAAAACGGAAACTTCATCCCAGTTTTTTGCAATATTTTCTAAAAATTTGCGTTCAATACGATCCAATTCTCCGGACTTAATATTATGAACAAAAATAGCTATATCAGCTCCCTTCAAGACTTTGAACGTTTGGTCTGAATCATGGTCCGTACAGTCTAATCCTGGCGTATCTACCAATATATAATTGTCTAATTCCAATTCCTTTGGTTTAACCGTAGTTCTTACAGAGCCTGTAGCAAAATCGCTGTTATCAACGCTGTCAGAAAGACAATTAAACAACATACTTTTTCCGGCCTTTAACAATCCAAAATTGGCAATGCGGACTTTGGATGATTGCTTTTGAGATGTAATTTCTTTCCATTGCTGCAATAAATCTTCTGGAATATGTTTCTTCAGTAAATTGTTTGTTGTCATTAGTTTGACCACCATTTTTTCTGATTAATTTTTATGAGAACCGTACACAATAAAAACTCCAATAGCATCAATAAAGTGCTTATTTTCATGTATGCAAATTATGTTTTGCCGTAATTAATGTTTTATTTCGCTTTCTGTTGTTGTATTTCGCCAGGCACGGAACTTGTCAAGGTCGGTTTTGACCGTTTTCAGGCACAGGCCGATAACAATCATGTCATCCAGCATGCCGATGCCGGGGATAAAATCCGGGATAATGTCAAACGGGCAAATCAAATATGCCAGGGCGGCGCCGATCGCCGCGATTGACTTCCACGGCACATCCCGGTAATGGCCTTTGGCATAAGCAGAGAGCATGGCGAACAGATCGCAGATTTCTTCATACATCTCGGCGATCACGCCTTCTTTAGCTTTGCTTTTGCCTTTCGCCTCATCATTCAACACGCCGGCGATGTCAGCCGCGGTGAAATTGCCGGCTTTACGCTTGAATTCTTCATTGCATTTTGATTCATTTACCATGATACTATCCTTTCAATTTATAATTTGCTGTTGTCAACAGTTTTAAACCAAGTTTTTTCATCACGAAAGACCCAGGCGGCTGAATATTTTAACAGGGATAGACAGGAAAAGGCAAATACAGGTTCACGCGGAGGCGCGGAGACGCGGAGACGCGGAGGAAAGACAAATACTGCCTCACCATGAAGTACATGAAGGAAATGAAGATAATACATTGAGTCAGTGTTTGTATGCGGATGTCGCCGCATACATACGCTGACTTTGTTTTTACCTCCGTGTCCTCTGTGGTAAACATGTATTCCCGGGCTCCCAATTTTGTGTAGTTCGTGGTAGACATGGATTTCTCCGCGTTCTCCGCGCCTCCGCGTGAGACATTCCGCCGGTTCTTCTGTGTATCTTTTTGTTTTGTGGACAAAAGATTATGGCTGCTCCTGTACCTTTCAAATTTCCGGCGGCAAAATCATGTAGTGGTTGCGGGTTCCGGATCATCATTGCCACCGGCGTTTGCCGCCGTGGTGTTATCCTCGTCTTCGGTTTCGTCACATCCTTCAGCGGCGGCACGTATTGATGCATCAATTTCAATATAATTCTGCACGATCCGATAAGTGGCATAACCGACAGCGGCGCCAATTGCGATTTTCCATAAGCTGTTCATTTCCCATTACTCCTTGTATTAAAAATTAAGCGTTGGCTGGCTTGTTTTCCGGTTCATTGCCGCCGGCTGCGCTTGCGTCGCATGACTCCGGTCCGGCGATACAGTCCTCCGGCAAGTCGTCCTTGGGGGTGCTGGAAGAGCAGCTATAGCAATTTTCCAGTTCTTTTTGTTCCATATAGTCATCGTAAATTTTGCAAGCCGCGACTCCGGCGACGATTCCGATTGCGATTTTCCATAAGTCGTTCATTTTTATTACTTCCTTTTGTTTGTGGTTGAACAATCTTGTTTAATCTGCGCTTTTAACGTAACGGCTGCGACTGCGAGTTAACGTTCTCCTTTCCTGTTGTCAAGCATTGCAGGCTGCTGCCTGCTTCGTATCAATACTCTACATTATACGGTCTGCCATTTTCTGTCGTGGCTGATTGTTGATTAGTCAAACTTCTTGACAATACAACAGGTCGCGCCAACCACGGCACAAACTACTCCAACACCGATCGCCACATTTGAATAAAATCTGCTACCCTTTTTGATAGCAGCAGCACTGTCAGCCCGTTTCGTGTGCAGTTGTTCAACTCGTTCTATGATACCTTGAACAACTATTATTGCATTCCTTTCGTCCTCGGAAGCAATACATCGACCAGATATTTCAGTTATCTCTGCCTGAAGGCTTTTTGCTATCTTCACTGCTTCTGCATGTTGCTGTTCAACAATGGCAACCCTGGCCGGATCACCATCGGTTTCTGCGAGTTCTGCCAGCCGCAGTGCTTCCAACTCGGCAATGACATTTTCAAATATTTTAATGCTCATGATTGTTCCCTCTTTGTTTTTAGTTGCAGTATTACAAATTATACCTCGTTACATTTACATTATACACTTACAGGCTCGCCATTTTCTGTCGTGGCTGACTGTTTAACTATCTGCTCCACATAGATACTTCCTGCTCCCTTCTGTTTACCAGCCAGGAATTTGGAGCCCTGCTGCCTGGCAAAAATACTGTCTTGCGCAGTTCGCCGGGAACATCACCATAGTCTCGTTTTTGATTCAGCAACCGGAGGATATTGCTGTTTGTGAATTCTTGAATCGAAGAGCTGTAAATATAGGATATAAGCGCGTCTTTCTGATGCCTGGTCAGAGGAACTTCAACGACGGTATCCAGATAACTGTCAATAATCCTGATGTTGCGCAGCAATCGCCAGTTCGCCATATTTTCCGTCATGGCATTTTTATTTATCGGATTCGACAAATTATAATCGCGGTCGCCATAGCCTATTACACGAACACCGTCTCGAACAAACCATGTTGAATGAAATGTCTCGATCCGGCGCAGAAACATATAAATATCCTGGTATTGTGCAGGAACAGTAACTTGGCGAGGTTCAACATCCCATAATTCAAATGCCGACCCAGCTATACTTACTGCCAGCAATGCCATTATCATAATCGCTTTCATAGATGCCTCCAAATAAGAGAAATATTATTTAAAACTACCAGGAACGACACAAAATGTCGTCCCTGCGATTATCTTTAACAAATTTTATCGTCCACCGTGACCGCCAGAACCGCCTCCGCGAGTTCCACCACCACCGCCACCACCACGATAGTCTCCGCCTCCGCGTCCTCCACCGTTGTAGTATCTGCCGTGTCCACCGTTGGAGCCGCCGCGTCCGCCCCAATATCCACCACCACGGCCCCAGCCATAGCCACCGCCCCAGTACGCGCCGCGATAATAACCGCATGGGTTGTACCAGCCGTAGCCGCCCCAGCCGTAGCCGATGCCGAAAAACCAGTTGGCAGGGCACCACACGCCATTGTTGTACGCCCAGTTGCTGCCCCAGCACTGCCCATAATAAGCAGCGTAAGGAACATAAGCTCCATTATAGACGATATACGTCTGAGCAGGAGCACCAACAGGAACATATTGAGGCGCATTAGCCACGACTACCGGCGCATTAGCATACACCGGCTGACGGAAAGCTGGATCGTAATATATCGGCTGACGATACGGAGTGTTCGCTATCATCGGCTGCGGATAAACTGGAGTTGCAGGAACTGTATACGGAATGTCATTAACGACATATGTTGCGCCACTGCTTACTGAAACGTTGGCGATAGGAGTTTGCACTCCGATAGCAGCAGGCGAAACTCCAATATTAGCAACAGGAGTCTGTATCCCGATACCACTCGGCGATACTCCAATGTTACCTATCGGGGTCTGGACACCGATGCCACTGGGAGCAATTGCCACATTCGCCGCAGGTGTATATACCGCCGCCTGCTGATTGCTGACTCCAGCATAAGTGCCAGGGGTGGATACTGCTACTGCCTGCTGATTAATGCCTCCGGAAACTATCGGTAAACCCCCGGAAGCCCCATTAGAATTGAAGCGATTTCCCTGGATCGAATTATTATCCGTTTTCGGTAACTGGATGGATTTATCCTTAATCTGCCCCCTGGGCGAAGACACAATAGTGCCGTCATCCATCTGCGACTTATTGGCATTCAGCTTCGCGACGAACTCATCCGCTTTCACTTTATCATAGCCGTATTTCTGTTGATCGGCTGGAGACATACTGCTGTAAGGTATCCAACATGCCTTTTCAGAACTGGCATCTGTCACCATCGCGGTAACGCCTAATGGCGAGGTCTCTTTTATGACAATATTTTTGTAATTGCTGCCGTCAGCGGCAACGATGTCGTCGGCAAAGCATGCGCCGGCAAGCGCAAGGATTATCATTGTTAAGAAAAACTTATTCATATAACCCTCCAGAGTTAAGTTATGTTTATATTCTACACTTTCAGGCTTGCCATCTTTTGTCGTGGCCGGTTATTTATAAGCAGTTATGCTCAAAAGGACTATTCCTTGTAGAAGTTTGGCAGTTTGACTTTATTGACTTTACCGCCGCATTCAAGGCAGGCCGCGGGCAGTTCCTTTCTGGTTTTAATTATATTGCCAGCTGGAGTTACGCCCGGCGCATTCCATGTCTTTCCGCTGAATACCAGGTATGTCTTTTCCCATGCGCAACTTTTACATTTGATGTGATAGGTTGCTGGTTTGTCCTGCTGGAAAAGATTAAACGGGAATCGCAGACGACGACCCCATATTCCTTTGACATTGTGCATAATTTTACCTCCCCAAAAGATTTATAATTAATCTTTGCTTTCTGCTTTTTTGTAGGCGGTTACAACGCCGTCAACGATGATATAGTTGCCGATTACGAATGCAACAGCGACAAACAAGGCACCAACGATCATAAAAGCTTTCATTTGTTTGATCTCCTAAGTTATGGTTTTAACTTTCCAGGCAGTTGTCTGGTTTGTATTTATATTCTACATCATGGGGCTTGCCATCTTATGTCGCGGCTGATTTAAGAAGAACATTCTTAACCACGAAAAACACGAAAACTCACGAAAAAAGACTAATACAGTTTCACCATGAAGAACATGAAGGAAATGAAGATAATACATGCAATCAGCTAATGAACGCGGCGTTGCCGTATTCATTCGCTGACTCCCGCTTTTACTTTGTGCATTTTGTGAACTCTGCGAGAAATAAGGTCTTCTTTTCGTGTGTGTTGTGGTCCGGCGCCTGCGGGACAACCCTCCGGATAAATTTTATATACCACCGATTAATCCCGGCCAAGCGGAATCTTCAATTGAACAAGATGATAATCGAGAGCAACTATGCGGAGAATATCTATCTCGATTTCCATCATGATGAATTGCTTGATTTCAAAGATTCTTTTATAATCCTCTCCCGCCGCCACTGTTACGTCAAGATTAATTACCTTATCATCCTCAATGGATGCCTTGGTGACTGTGGCTTCGATATGATATTCTTTCAGTATATCCTGGATAAGTTGCCGATATCGATCCCTGACAAAAAATTTAGCATCATAAAACATTTGCATGAAGCTCACGCTTTGCGCCATCCTGTCTCTGCGATTGTCATGTTTTACCTGTTTACACGCGAGCGCCTGAAGATATTCAGGCGGCCATTCGGCGGGGTTGCTCTCAAAATAAATACGCATCCATAATTCGGCATCATGGGGAATGCTGTTTGACGGGTCGCGTCTCATGAGCGCCATGATCTCGCCAAGCTCCCCCGGATTTAATTTGTACGGCTCAATTCTTTCACCTTTTTCGTCAACGAGAAATCTTTTATTATCAATATTCATAGCTTCCGCCTTATGTAGTTAAACATGCTGACAGATTTTCGACATATTGAAAATCCGGCAGACAATTTCTGATTCATGTTTATATTCTACACCTGGAGCCCGGCCATTTTATGTCGTGGCTGATTGCTTTTGAGGTTTCAATACTTTCATTATGCCCGTTCTCGCATGATTAGGACAATCCGGTATGTGTGGGCATACCGGATTGAAACGTAACATCTCATGATAGACTTGGTTGAGCAACATCCGGTCATCTTCTGACCATGCATAATTGCATCGCTCCATTGATTAAATTTGAATATCTTCTTTTACTGCTGAAAAGAATCCGCAGCAGAGTTAACGGGAATCGAAACACTACGATCAATTTGAGCTTTGATCCGCGCATCGCAATTTCCAGCGTGATAATCGAAACCGCCCATTGGGCGATCTTTGCGGCCAGCCTGATGCCCGACTTATCGACATACTTATCTATTATCCATGCCGCGAAAACAATCATCGGAAGCGTAATTAACATCGTGCCACACAATGCAGCATCGTGCTGTAAATATCGGTTAAGCACGGTATCAATTGTTTCTACGATGGTTTTCATCAGCAGAAAATGAATCGCATATAAGCTGTATGAAATATTCCCTAAGAAATTTATCGGTGACCAATTTAGACAGGGCCTAAATAGTTTGGTGTCCAGCATGACACTGATAAATATTAAAAGGGCGCTAATCATACGACCGCCATTACTGATGAACTGTAGCATGACGGGATCACTTCCTTCTTTAAGAAAATATCCACCAACCAGGATTCCGCTGATGAATAATGGGAGCGCTATTAGATTGCGATACGCAATAAACATAGGAGCGTGGAAGTTCTTATGCAGGTCTGCGATTATTACTCCAATTATAAATCCACAATAAAAATTGTGGATATTTATAGTCAGAAGAATAATAAATATTACCATACGTAAATATTTTGGTAACATACCACAGCAGAACACCGTGCCAAAGACTAGCATAGAACCCCATAACTCCCAGCTTATCGTCCACAGTACAACATTAAACTCTGCCCCTGTCGCAAATGGTGATATGAAGAAATCTAGTGTATACTGTGTCCAGGTTCTGCAAGCAAAGCTGGATATATCTGCTCCTTGAACACATATACTTATTATAGTGCCAAGAATAACAGTTACCCAGACGACGCCAAGCAACCGGAACGGACGCTTGATAACAGCTTCAATTATCAGCCATTTCATTCCAGCAGTTCCAAGAAACCGCTGACTCAGGACAAAGCCACTCAATATAAAGAATAGACATACTGCTATCCTGCCAGTATGTACGAAGTCATATGTAAGAAAATAGTGTCCAAATACTACAGTCAGCGCGGCTAATCCCCGTAACGAATCCAAATAAGTCAAATGCTTTGTACTCATGTTATCTCTCTATTTTTATAGTTGATTTTGTTTTGTATGCAGGGAACACTTAAATTTCTATGAATGCTCTCTTTTCGTGCCATTGGCACATTTAACTATTGGAATATGGCAAGGCTATACATTCTTCATGTTCATATTTTACATTTGCAGGCTTGCCATCTTTTGTCGTTGCTGAGTTTGTATTCATATTCCAAGGTGATATTGTTGTTTTAAAGAAAAGCGGAGGGATTATGCCTGTAAATAAAAAACAGTTGTTGCGGATGATCAAGTTTATAGCTGAGTTAAAACAGAACCGCTACCCGAACAGCATTACCTTTGCCGAAAAACTAAAACAGATGGATCTGATGGAAAATCTGAATATCAGTTGTTCGGCACGGACGGTTCAGCGTGATATCGATGTTTTAAAGAGTGAGTTTGATGCTCCGCTGAAATTTGATGCGGAGCGCAACGGCTATTTTTTAACCAGCAATTACTGGGAATTTCAATGTCCGCCGTTATGCGAAGAGTTGATGACCTCTTCGCTTCTCGGCGCCCGGCTGGCGGAGGATATGATGCCGCAGCCGCTGAAGGGCTCGATTCGCGATGCCGTGGATATGCAGCTGGCCAGCAGCAATTCGGAATTTCTGGATAAAGCGTTTATTGAATCGCTGATTGTCGCTTCCGGAATTAACGTTGAGATTGATCCGGACATTTTCAAAACTGTATTCGACGGCTGGCGATTGCGCCGTGCTGTTAAAATCACCTACAAGTCCCAGGACGGCAACCATTCCGACCAGCAGCTTGACGTGCATGTCATTTCCTTTCACAAAGGCATCTGGTATGTCAAAGGCAGAATAGAGAACGATACGCTCAAGATTTTTGCCATCCACCGGATCAAGTCGGTGAAATTGACCAAACTGGAATTTGAAATAGATCAGGAAATTGTGGAGGAAGTCCGTAAAAACGGGTTGTTCAATTACCCGAAGCTTAGCGGGATTACGCTGTGTTGCGATGCCAGCATCGCCTTTTATCTGCAAGAGCAGCAGAAAGCCAAAAAATTTAAGATCACGTCACAGCCGGACGGCAGCCTGATTATCGTTTTGCAACCAGTGACAGAATTCGACGCAATGCGCTGGATTCTGGCTGAAGCCGGAAGAATCAGGGTAATGGACCCGGAATGGCTGCGGGAAAAAATTGTCGCCGCCGGCAGAAAAATAATCGAGGCCAATACCTGACCACGACACAAAATGTCGTCCCTCGCAAACTATAATATTTCAGAATAAAAATTCAGGAGAATCGGAACAAAGACAGGATATTTCGCACAAAGGCGCAGAGACACGAAGCGGGCATGATAATACATTTCACCACGAAAGGCACGAAAATTCACGAAAAAAAGCCAATACAGTTTTACCACAGAGGACGCAGAGCACACTGAGGAAAGCCAAATACACTTCACCATGAAGAACATGAAGGTAATGAAGTAAACCCCGGGAGCGCCGGTCGCCTGACCGGCTTTATGCATTTCGCCTTTGGCGACCAACGCCTCGCCGTTGGATCACGCCCGGCGAGCCGCCGGTGGCGAATTGGGAGAAACAATTTTATGTTTGCAGTCCCGAGACTGCGGGACGGACAGTTCAAGGTTCCCCCTTGCATCCCTCCTCCAAAACTTTCTTTGACGGATGAAATGACGGAAATTCTCCTCTGCATCGCTGAACATTTTAAATGTTGAGAGTTAGAAACTTATGAAAATGGCTGCATGAAAATCTTTCTAAAAAAACAAAAATATGACGGATAGTAGTACGAATGAACACAAATGAATATTTTGCTGTGAATTTGATTTGCGTCAAGAAATCAAACTCACAGCAAGCGTTTCTGTTTTATTAGTGTTCCCGCTTTGCGGGATGCCATTCGTGGATAAAAATGCCCATCTCCGCGAACTCCGCTTGAGACACGGTATTTTGTTCCGAGGCTCGAAACATTGTGAACAGAGGAGTATGGATTATGGTTATACGAACAGGTCTCAAAATTTACAGAATGACTTGCCCGAAATGCGCCTGGACGGAAATATGCACCATCAGGGCTGATAACCCGGCGGCATACATTTTAAGTCTGCTGACTGGCAATAATCGTCTTCCTTCGCAATGTCCGAAATGCGGAAGCAAGCTGGACAATAAAGATGAAACAAAATACTGGAAGACATGAAAACCGCGAAGCCGATACATTTTGCAGCTATTTTCTTACAATCACCAGCATGTGTCTGGCGCGGGACATGGCGGTGTAGAGAGCTCTGGGATGTTGCCAGCGGGGATCATCAGGTGAGACATCCAGCAGAATCACGGCTTTGGCTTCGCAACCCTTGAACTTCATATAGGTACAATAATAAATTTCGTTCGGTGCTGTGGATGGATGTATAACAATGCGGTGCCTGCCGACTTCCATGTCGTCGCCGATACAGCTTTTTTCCGGCGAATGTCCTCCAAGGATCACGATGTCCCTGGAGTGAAGACGCTCTTTTGTCAGAAGATTGGATAATATTTCCGATAGTTTTTTTCGGCGTAGTTCCGGATCTGGTTCGATATATTCCAACACTTCAGCCCCGTCCGGAGCTCCATCAACGATTTCCAGTTTGGGATTGGCGGAGTAGGGTTTCAGCGCTGCAAATATTTTTCTGGTATTCCGGCAGTTTTTATTCAGCGCGACCGGGGGGTATGCCAGTTTGGGCAATGCCAGTTCGTCCTGATAAAGGTTCTGGTCAGGATCAAAGAAAATATAAAAATGCCCGTCACGGCTGACCAGTTTTTCGATCACTATCCACACCGTGGCGGAAAAATCCTGCCCTTCGTCAACAATCACAGCGTCATAAGACAGCCTGACGCATTCAAGGTAATCGTGCAGTTTCTGCGGGAGCTCGTCCTGCCAGAACTCCTGACGGTCCAGCCCTTCAGCCGCCTCATTGGCGCTGGTGCCGATTTTCTCAATGGCGAAATCGAAAAACGCCATCGCGGTAATGCCGGGATACTGTTCAGTCGCCTTTTTTAAATGTTCTGCCAGCAATTGATTGTAACACAGCAGCAGTACCTGCTTGCCCTGTTCAGCCAGTTGAATCGCTTTTTTAACCGCCATGACGGTTTTGCCGGATCCCGCGCATCCCTGGATTTGCAAATGAGTAAAATTGTCAAGCGCGTCAAGTATGGCACACTGCATTTGCGTGTAGGTGAAAATCTGTTTTTCCTCAACGCTGAGACGTTCAAAAAGGTGGGTGCCGTAATCAAAATATGGACGCAACGCCTGATTAACTTTGCCGGAATCAACCGGGAACAGTTCCGCCCCCTGCGGCAGATGGGTTTCCGCCAGAACTTTGACGGCAAATTCATTTAAATACGGGACGTCCGGCCCGGTGGCAACCAGCCCTTCAGCTTCGGCGGGCCAGAACTTATTGCTGCCGCAGGCTGGAAAACAGACCGCATGGGCAATCTTCATGCCCAACGGAACTTTCCCTGAAATGCCAAGCAAGCGTGAAAGCAAACTTATAACCGCGTATTTATTTTTACGGGCCTGCGCGAATGGATCAATTTTCCGTCCGTCCTGATACCATACCCCGTCATGGTAGCTGATCTGCCCGCCTTTTACCTCAAGCACCAGCAAGCCGTGACGGGAATGATGAAGGAGGAAGTCGATCTCGCCTTCCCAGCGGGTTTTATTCAAATCGCGGGAGACATAGTCAAATGAATGGAATACTGTCCAGTTGTTATCAAGGCTTTTTAATGCCTGGAAGACCATTACTTCCGATTGCGGACGCACTTTCCCATCGCATATCGCAGGAATCATTGTAGCCATAAGTCTCACCTTGTCCGTGGATTTGTATATTAATCCCCCATTGTAGTATTTCACTCCGGGATAAAGCCAATATCGCATAAAAAAACAACCGTTTCAAATTCATTCCACAATATTTTTCGCCGATTAATTTTAAAACTGATATTTTCGATTGAAAATAGCATAAATCCTGGTACAGCACTTTAGTCTCGGTGATTTCGCTGTTTGAATATCAGGAAAAATGTTGCTCCGCCGGAAAAAGTACCTCAAGCTTCCAGCTTGATAAAGAGAATCGCAAGCAGGGATGCTTGCGGTACTATTTAAAACAATGCCGCTACGGAGAGCGGCATTCCCGGGGGTTTACGTCATGCTCCCGGTCCGCCGGGACGGCTGACCCTACCTTACCCTGTCTATCCCTGTTAAAACACAAATTCCTATACGTTTAAATTACTTTTTGCCATAAAGGCTTGTATTTTAAACAACATAAAACTAAAGTCAAGGCTCATCTGCTTTTTCCAGGTTGAAAACTGGTATGAGCGGCGTTATTCTAAATTGTCGGCGGCACAAAAGGCGAATCTGCGCAAACAGGGCAGGAGCGATGATTATCTGGAATTATACGGATTGAAATAGAGGGTTTTCAGAAATGAGAAAAAAGATGGTTCCGGAGATAAATTATGGATATGATGAATAAACCAGTGAAAGAAATCAGCGGGGACGCGGAGCTGCGTTTCCAGGAGCGTGCCCGGCTTATTGCCTCAAGCAAATATCCGCTGGTTTCGACCGTTGGAGGGACGCGATGAGCGTGAAAAGTGATTTTCAAAAGTCTGCGTTGGCGGAGTCCGATCATCTTTTGGACCGGGTGATTTCGATTTTGGAGGAAGCGCGCGGGAATGTGGTTCGCGCGGTCAACGTGAATATGGTGCTGGCGTACTGGCTTATCGGACGGGAGATTGTTGAGGAAATTCAATCCGGGCGGGAGCGGGCGGAGTATGGAGAAAAGGTTGTGGAAAAACTGTCGGCGAGGCTGACGGAGCGGTATGGGAAAGGTTTTTCTTCGCCTGTCTTGTGGAACTTCCGGCAATTTTATTTGGTTTATGCTGACCGGGCAAAGATTCTCTCCCCATTGGGAAGAGAATCATCCGGCAGCAGGAAGTTCTTCCCCTCGGGAAGAGAATTTATCAGCCGGTCGCTTCCATCTCCAGCCGGTGCGGAGTCTGCGTCTGCAGGAATTCCATGCCCAATGGGTACGGAATTGCCGGCTGGTTTTTCGCCGCAGCTTTCCTGGTCTCATTATCGGGCTTTGATGCGGGTGGATAATGCGGAGGCGCGGGATTTTTACGAGCGTGAAGCGGTTGCCGGAGGTTGGGACAAACGCACGCTGGAGCGGCAGATTCATTCCTTTTACTACGAGCGCATTCTTAAGAGCCGCAGGCCGGAGAAGATGCTGGCGGAAGGCCGCCATCTTCCAGTTCCGGCGGCAAATGTGTCCGACGAGCTGAAAAATCCTTATGTTCTGGAGTTTCTGGGCTTGCCCGAGATTGCGGATTTTCACGAGTCTGATTTGGAGCGGGCGGTCATAACTCACCTGCAACGCTTTCTGCTGGAGCTCGGCAACGGTTTTGCCTTTGTAGCCCGCCAAAAACATATTCGCATCGAGGAGCAGGACCGTTATATTGATTTGGTTTTTTACCACTGCCGCTTGAAATTTTATTTGTTGATTGACCTGAAAGTTGACGAGTTGACTCATGGGGACGTCGGGCAGATGGACGGCTATGTGCGAATGTTTGACGGTCTTTTTGCCGCGCCCGATGACAATCCGACTATCGGCTTGATCCTTTGTACGGAAAAGAACGAAACTGTGGCTCGTTACTCGGTGCTGAATGACCGCAAGCAGATATTTGCCTCCAAATACATGCTTTGCCTGCCCACTGAAGAGCAGCTTAGTATTGAGATAGAAAAAGAGCGCAGACTGATAGAGGCTTCTTACGCGAAGGAACGCAATGATGAGTAAAGATTTACAATATGTCGGCTATGCTGCGCTAAAATGCGCGGCAGGTAAATGTTGACAACACTGCACTGCAGCGCTTGATTAACAATCAAGATGCTATGAACGCTTTAATGAATATTGAAGGCTTCAGAAATTTGAATCAGGATATTGAAACCATTATCATAAATCCGATGCGGTAAAAAAAGCTAAAAAAGAAGCAAATGACCTGGAACTGTCCAGGAAAGAGAAAAAGGAACTGTCAGACGAAGAAAAGGAATACAAAAAATATGTTTTAAGCAGGGAATAAATAGAATTTATAGAGTCAATGATTCGTCCGATGGATTTATCTCAAAATGGTGGGGCAAATGACTAAAAAAGAAGCCATACAACTATTTGAAGACAAGCAGGTACGCACGGTTTGGGATGCGGGACAGGAGAAGTGGTATATCTCTATTGTGGATGTGATTGCGGTCCTGACCGGCAGCCCGCATCCCAATAATTACTGGAAAGTGCTGAAACATAGGCTATCTAAAGAGGGAAGTCAGTTGGTTACAAATTGTAACCAACTGAAAATGCAATCCTCCGATGGCAAATACTACAAAACGGATGTATCCGACACCGAACAGCTTTTCCGCCTTATTCAATCCATTCCATCGCCTAAAGCAGAGCCTTTTAAGCTTTGGCTGGCGCAGATAGCCCGCGAACGATTAGACGAAATGCAAGACCCTGAGTTGAGTATTGACCGGGCATTGGAGCAATACTTGAAGTTGGGGTATTCAGAAACCTGGATCAACCAAAGACTAAAAAGTATCGAAATCCGCAAAGCGCTCACCGATGAATGGAAAACCCGCGGATTGAAAGAGGGGCAGCAATTTGCGACCCTCACCGATATTATTACCAAAGCCTGGGCTGGTAAAACCACCAAAGAATATAAGGTCTTCAAGGGTTTAAAAAAAGAGAATCTGCGGGACAACATGACCAATACTGAGTTGATTTTGAATATGCTTGCCGAAACCTCGACCAAAGATATTTCGTCAGCAATACAACCAAAAAGTTTTAAAGAGAGTAAAGATGTGGCTAAGCAAGGCGGCAATGTAGCCAAAGTAGCGCTCAAAGAACTGGAATCTAAAACAGGGAAAAAAGTCGTAAGTCCTTTGAATGCAAAAAAAGTACTTGAGATTGAAAAAACTAAAGAGAACGCTGATGAGTAAAAAAGAATTTTTTCCACCTAGACCGAACACAAACCCAACCATTTACGCCTATGAATTGGTTGGGGTTGATACTCATAAAGGTTGGTTGAAAATTGGTTTTACCGACCGTAACGCGATGAAGATGTCGGTCTGTATGATACAGTATTGAGTTTAAATGATTATCAAGCGCTGGAGAATGTTGCTGAAAAAATATAAAAATCTGCGAGCCCTGGGCAGGAGCGATGATTATCTGGAGTTATACGGATTGAAATAGAGCAGAAAATGAACTACTGGCTGGTAAAATTTGCGCCTTTCAGGAATAGCTGGCAGGATATTTTAAAGAACGGCAAGTTCGAGATTTATTCTGTCCGGAGCGCTCATGCCCGCAATAATCTGAAAGCAATGATTTGCGGCGATCTGGCGCTATTTTATCACAGTCAGGCAGAAAACTGCGTGACGGGCATCATGAAAGTAATAAAAGAAGCGCATCAGGACCCGACAACCGATGATGTCCGCTGGGTATCAGTGACCTTTGAGCCGGTGGACAGCTTTGAGAAGCCGGTGTCGCTTAAAGAAATCCGGACTATAAAAGCACTATCAGGAATTGCCTTGATAAAGCAGCCCAGACTTGCGGTAATGCCGTTGAGCAAGCAGGAATTTGACCTGCTTTGCGCCGCAAGCCGGCTTCAAAAATAAATTACTCATTTTTTGCGTACATCGCCCGTGATATTTTTTTGTCTTTTCTTGCTTTTTTAACCTGATTTTATGCTTTCAGTTGACAAAATCACTAATAGTATAAAGACAAGAGAGTCAGGTGTTACGTGTTAGGTGTTACGTGTTACGATTAAATCTTGGATAAAATACATTTAACGATTTTATTTATAAGCACTGGTGACTGGTGACAGAGGAACGTGCTAAGTGTTATGTGTTACGTATTACGTGTTACGGTTTTGTTGCAGAGCCGTCCGTGCCGGATGGTGGCGTCCAGAATCTCGGAGTGGAGTTAGTAGGCGGAGTTTTAAGTAGGCCAGTTTCGCCGAAACTGGCTCATGAGGCGGTTTTGGCAAAACCGCCCTACTTTGAGACACCTCCTGTAAGGTCTGTCTCCCGCGAATGCGGGAAGAGTGAGAGCTGTCCAAAATGTAAAGAATGTGACTGGTGACTGGTGACAGAGGAACGTGCTAAGTGTTATGTATTACGTGTTACGGTTTTGTTGCAGAGCCGTCCGTCTCGGACGGGAATATCTAAAATAATCGGACATGGTGTCCAGGTGTTGTTTGAAAATCTAAAAAAGTTACGTTCAACGGGTCTCTAAATCCTCGGAGTGGCTGTCCAAAATGAAAAAAAGGATTTTTTTGTGCCTTGCTAACTCTCGGGTTAGTCCCGCAACTGCGGGATGTCTTCGTGCGAGAATGGGTTTAATGGTTCTGTTCAACGACTATCTAAAGTCTCGGAGTGATCCGTCCCGCAGTCGCGGGACTAGCCTGACAGCCAGCATGACACTGATGATAAGTCCGCAGTTGCGGGAGTTTAAAGTTTTGCCCCGCTTGCGGGTCCCGCGAATGCGGGAGAGAAAAGTATGGAACTGGAAAGCATCATGTTCAACGGGTCTCTAAATCCCCAGAGTGACTGTCCAAAATGATAAGAATGTGACTGGTGATTGAGGAACGTGCTAAGTGTTATGTATTACGTGTTACGTATTATTGGTTTGTTGTAGTGCCGTCAGTGCCGGACGGGGGGATCTGAACCTCTCCCGCAGAGCGAGAGCACTACACCGGCCATTCTGCACAGCAGTGTCTAAATTGTCCAAAATGTTGTTTGAAAATTATAAACGGTTGTGCTCAACGGTTCTCTAAAGTCTCCGGA
>CAIPAT010000362.1 GCA_903863035.1 uncultured Lentisphaeria bacterium | reverse complement strand
TTCTGTCAAGTGATCAAATGGAATAATAGGGAGCCTGCGACCGGTTATGCCGGATTGAACACTTGACAGAATGAAGGTTCTGCGGTATCTCTATTAAACGCTATTTCCGGCCATTAACCCACAAATTCTAGTGAAGACCCCAACTTAATGACAAACGCAAAGATCAGTTGTCTCTGGATTTTATTCAGTTTATGGAAGAGGTCGGTGCCAGTATCGGCATTGCGCTTAACCGCATTCAAACCGAAGACGAGTTGCGGAAAGCTAGAGACGAAGCCGAGTCCGCAAGCCGGGCGAAAAGCGAGTTTCTGGCAACAATGTCTCATGAAATCAGGACACCATTGAACGGGATTCTAGGATTTTCTAATATTTTGATTGAAGAACTGCCTGTAAGCGGAATCGCCAATGCCGCTAAGTTTCAGGAATACCTCCATGTAATTGACCAGTGCGGAAAGTCGCTGGAGGAAATAATTAATGACATACTGGAAATTTCAAGTATTGAAGCCGGACAATTTAATGAAGTGTCTGAAGAATTTTCTCCGGCAGAAGATATCAGCGAAAATATTAAGACTTTTCTCTTCAAAGCTAAATCAAAGAATATTGCGTTGAATTTTGTGCCGCGGAATTTGCCGGATAAAGTAATCGGAGATCATCGGCGGCTGAAGCAGATAATATTTAATCTGGCAGGCAATGCCGTCAAGTTTACCGAACACGGCAGTGTTGACGTAATAGCGTCTTTTGCATCCGGGAATCTATTAATTACGATTAGAGATACCGGAATCGGGATTCCCGCAGGCAAACTGGGGATAATAACACTGCCGTTCTATCAGGCAGACCAGTCATCCGTCAGGAAATATGGCGGAACCGGACTGGGCCTGGCAATTGTTTCCAGATTGCTGGAAAAACTTGGCGGTACATTTAAAATTGAGAGTGAATTGAACAAGGGAACAACAGTTACAATAACCTTTCCTGTCAAACTGACAGGTAATTCCGTCTCTGAACCGGCAGTGCCGGACAGACCTGCAAGTAATAGTGCTGAGCCTTTGAACGGGTTGAAAATACTTGTCATTGAAGATGAGCCGTTCAATAGCAAATATCTGGCAACCGTCCTGGCTGATTCAGGCGCAGAGTATAAAATGGCCGATACTTTTGCCGAAATGCGGAAAATTTGTACAGCCGGCATGGTTCCAGACGTTGTACTTATTGATATTTCGCTGCCTGACGCCGATGGTTTCGAATGTCTCAAGTGGCTTCAGAAAAAGTATTCCGGACAAAAAATTAAATATATTGTTCAGACTGCCCATGTGCTCTCAAACAAAACAAGCCGTTATAAAGAAGCAGGGTTCGATGATTTCATTGGCAAGCCGTATATGAAAAAAGAACTTATCGGAATAATTATTAAGAATATTCAAAAACAAGAGTGAAAATTGCTTAATTATTAACCGTTTGCAGCATTGTATCCGCCCTGTCTTTCCATGAATTATTCCAGTGTTCGAAAATCATTTTCTTCAGTTAAAAAATACTGCATATATTGATATTGGAACAGGAATGTGCTATATTAAAAGCTTGTGATTTATCGCAAATATAGTGTTCGGATGAATGGATGCTCCTAATTCCCGGATCATCATAAATTGCATGTTTCAATCAGATTTTTTCCGGAGTTTACGTTTATATTATGAATTTACAGATGTTGCTGTTTAAAGCATTTGCGATTATGGATGTGGTGCTAAGGCACCGGTTCTGGCCGTTTTCTCAGTTTATGTTCATAGCCAGTTCAATCCCGCTCTTTCTTTTTCTGTCCGGATATTTTTACAAGAATTCAGATGAGCAGGAGCCGTTACGTTTTATTGTGAAAAAGTTCAAGCGTCTGGTGCTGTTATACTTCGCCTATAATGCGGTTTATGCCTTGATAACGTATTTTATTTATGCCGATTCCGGAACTCTGCTCGGACAGCTGCCTACCTGGAGAAATTTTTTCATACAGCCGTTCATCGACGGACAGCAGTATTCACTGTCAGCTCCGATGTGGTTCATCCCGTTCTTTTTTACAGTCCAGATATTTTATATGTTAACTTCGAAGCTAATTCGTAAATTTACCGACCGCGAGTATGCGCATCTGCTTGTTTTTGCAGTAATCGGCCTGGGCAGCGTTTATCTGCGCAACCTGACTCCGGAACCGGATAAACTTCCTTTTGCCTGTCTTGGGTTAAGAATCCTTTTCGGTATGTTTTTTATCTCGCTGGGACACTGTTTCAGACAGAAATTCGAGAAACACAACATTTATCAACTAAAACTGCTGGTACTGGCGATCGGCGTCAGAGCTGTGATCTTTCTCAACTTCAAAACACCATGCTATACCTTTGCCAATGCCGATTTTGATAATCTGAGCAGTTTGTTTTACAGCGTTATAGACATCTATTTTCTGCTGTATCTGGCGAAGTTTCTGGGCGGATTTATGAAGCCGGATAATTTCATGTATAAAATCGGTAATAACACTTTCCACATAATGGCCAATCACATGCTGATCTTTTACATTTTTGACAGTGCTTTGATATCGCTTACCGGACAGGATCCTGCTGTTTCCTCAACCACTGTCTGGAAATATTCATGGACGGCGTATCTTATTATGGGGGTCGTCATTCCAACTTATATGGGAATGTCATTTAAATACCTGAGAAAGAAATTGGAAACGACTTTCGCGGAGCGATTTCCCGGCGTATTGAGCGCCTGCGACAAACTAGCAGAATATAAACTGAAATTATTCTAGCAGTTTGTCGGACTGAGGACTTCGTAACTAGAAAATCATCGGGCAAAGCCGGATTTTCTGACGAAAAACTGAGAATAGCAACGCTATTTGATGTCTTTTCGACTAAAATCCCGGCAAAGTCAGGGACTTTGCGCAGTAGAAGGCATAAGTCCGACAAACTGCTAGAATAATTCCAGTTTAAAAATCATGATCATGCTTGTTTTTTTGATACGAAAAGACATATTTACTCTGCAGCAATGCCGATTCTGACGGAACGTAACCTCTTGCAAGGAAAAAGATATGAGTTTGATTCTGAATGACGCAGATATAATGACCGGAGTTGAACTTATAGACAAGCACCATCTCAAATACTTCAGTATTGCCAATAATCTGCTGGCCCGAATTGAAGATAAAGCAAAGAATGAACACCTGTTTAAAGAGTTGAATGCTTATGTAGTTTATCACTTTGATACGGAAGAGGAGTTCATGGATAAATTCAATTATGACAAGACTCCGCAACATAAAGAACAACACGAATTTTTCAAAAATAAAATTAAAGAATTGTCCTACTTGTATCTGGTGACGGGCAGTCTCGACGAAGATGCTAAAAATAAAATTAGCAGCGCGCTTATCGACTGGTTTGTAAACCACATTCAAGTTGTTGACAGGCGTCTGTGCAATTTTATTCTGGAACATTCCAGAACAGATACAGGAATTGTGGAAAAACTCAGATACAAACTTCATGATTTCATTTTCAAACACGGCGATCATGGACCGACCTCATCTTTTCCCGCCTGAAAAAAGCCCGTCAAATTGATCGAAAAACCAAAGTCCAAACGAATAATTCAAAAAAACATTGATTTTTAACTGTAAGTATTTGAATTGTCGGCACGTAAACGGTATTTTAATAGTTCGTTTGATTTCTCGAAGGGCGGGGAGTCATTGACGGGTAAAACTATTAACCATAACCAAACGAAAAAACGAACAACATGTCAACCGAACCAACAAACAACCAGGTCATCGAAAATCGGATCTACGTAGATCTCGAAAACATGCCTTCCATGGATGAACTCCTGAAGGTGGAAACCAAGAGCGATTTTGCAGAAGGAACTATTATCGAAGGCAAAATCGTCGAAAAACGCAATGACGGCGTATTAATCGATATCGGCTACAAGGCCGAAGGATTTGTGCCGGCGACTGAATTTTACCACTTTGCAGATGTTAAAGTTGGTGATAAGGTCGATGTTTTCCTGGACGAAATAGAAAATGAAAACAGCATGCCCGGCATCAGCCTCTCTAAGGCTCATGCCATCAAGGCCTGGAACAGAATTACCAATGAATGCGGCGAAGGCTGCGTAATCAAGGGTCTGATGAAACACCGCGTCAAAGGCGGCATCATTGTTGACATCGAAGGCGTCGAGGCGTTTCTGCCCGGCTCCCAGATTGATATCGGCCCGGTTCGGAACATGGACGAATTCATCGGCAAAGAATATGACTTCAAGATTCTCAAGATCAATCATGACCGTCATAACATTGTCGTATCCCGCAGAGAATTGCTTGAAGAGTCCCGCCGCGACAAGCGCAGCACTCTCCTCAAAGATATGGCTATCGGGCAGGTCCGCAAAGGCCTGGTCAAGAATATCACCGATTTCGGTGCGTTCATCGACCTGGGCGGCGTAGACGGCCTGCTCCACATCACCGATATGTCCTGGGGACGTATCTCGCATCCGTCAGAAATGCTTGAAGTAGGCCAGGAAGTCGAAGTGATGATCCTGGATATAGACTACGAAAAAGAACGCGTTTCTCTGGGCTTCAAACAGAAAAGCCAGAATCCGTGGGAAAATGTCGAAGGCAAATATCCAGTTGCCACCAAAGTCAAGGGCCGTGTTGTTAATATCATGCCCTACGGCGCATTTGTCGAACTTGAAGACGGCGTAGAAGGCCTGATTCACGTTTCCGAAATGTCCTGGACCAAGCGCGTTACCAAGGCCGGCGAAGTTGTAAGTGTCGGCGAACAGGTTGAAGCGATCGTTCTTGACATCGACAGAGACAATAAGAAGATTTCTCTCGGTCTGCGTCAGAAAGAACGCAATCCGTGGGAGCTCCTTGCTGAAAAATACCCGGTCGGCAGCAGGATCAAGGGCAAAGTCAGAAACATGACCAGCTATGGTGCGTTTGTCGAAATTGAAAATGACATTGACGGCATGATTCATGTATCCGATATGTCCTGGACCCGCAAGATCAACAACCCGAACGAAATTCTGAAGCCGGGCGAAGAAGTCGAAGCTGTTATCCTGGATATCAATCCTGATCAGCAGCGCATTTCCCTCGGCCTGAAGCAGTGCGAAGAAGATCCATGGGCTGTGATTGACAAATTGTACAAGGTCGGCGACCTCGTCAAGGGTAAAGTCACCAAGATTACTGCCTTTGGCGCGTTCATCGAGCTCTCCAACAAGATTGACGGCCTGATTCACATTTCTCAGATCAGCAAAGATCATGTTGAAAAGGTCAAGGATGTACTTGCGCTTGGAGACGAAATCGAAGCCAGAGTTATTAAAGTTGACAACGAAGAACGCAGAATCGGTCTGAGCATCAAGGCCGCGCAGCAGGACTTCTCCGAAGCAGAACTGAAAGCTGCTGAAGAAGAATATAATGCCGCGCTGAAGCCGGGCGAAGAAATGGTTGCTATGGGTGAAGTATTTAACGAATCCCTCGGCGGCTTGACCATGAGCGAAGCTTTCGATAAGAAATAAGGTTAGCCTGTTTCTTCATAAATTAAAAATGCCGGATTTTTCCGGCATTTTTTTTGCTTATTTATTGTACCTTTTAGCCGAAATGCTAGATTATAAAATTATGATTATGCATAAATTTAAATAAGGCTTTGAAATATGAATAAAGCACAGCCAAAATTTGACTTGTTTGAGGAAAATAAACCGGTAGAACAGAAAGCAACCAGTCCTGCAGCGACCCTGGTTCTTCCGGCTGATGAACCGGCAGTAAAGAAACCTTTACCTCCGCTGAAACCTTTTGAACTGAAACAGGCAATTCTGGGATGGATGGTTGCGCTTGCTCCGTCCGGTGTCGGCACTCAGGTGCCTACCAGGATATCCAAATATCAGGTTGATGTCGCGGCGTTCTGGTCTGCTCCGGAAAAACAATTGCTGAGGCCGGAAAAAACCATGATCGTGGAAATCCGTGACGACCGTGAACAATGCTGGCCGGACTGCGGCGACAGGGACAAGCTATTGCGTAAACTACGGGAAAAGAAAGAGCAGAAAGCCATACTGGAGGCGGTAATCCGCGTAAACGAGCCGGAGCTTAAAGAATCTGACAGCCTTTTCGATGAATACGAAAGCTGGAATTATGCAGCCAGCGTCAATCAGGAATATCAGCATTGCCTAAAACAGATTGAGAAAATCCAGCATTCACTGTATAAAGGCAGCCGTTTTGAACAAATCAGGCGCGGTCATGTGGCAGATTTGCTTTATCTGGCAGTACCTGCCGGCGAAGTCCATGCCGATGAACTGGCTAACGGCTGGGGCCTGCTTTATGTAGATTCACAGCACAATGTTACCGAAATCAAAAAGGCCGAATTTCAGGAACCGCCTGAAAGCAATCGCCTCCACCTGATTCAGGGATTGGCGGCGGCAGCTATGAAAAATGTACTGTTCGCTTACGGCGTCAGAGTGTCAGATAACGGTAAAGTCGCGTTTGCCCCGCCCCCCCGCCGCAGAAAAGGAACTAAATGAAGAAGCTGTTCAGGAATTTCCGCTTCCTTATAGAATATTTTTTAATTCTGCTCCCTTACTTATTGATGAGAATATCGCCGCATTTCACTTTACGCTGGTTTGCGGCATGTGTTTCAAGAGGAATGTTTCTGCTTCCGTCAGTGCGCAAACTGGTTACCGCCAATGTCCGCACGGCATTCCCGGAATTTACGGAAAGCAAAGTCAGGCTGGTCGCTAGAAAAAGTTTGTATAATCTCGTGATGAACATGCTTGAATTTGCCTGGATGACCGGCGTCGCAAAACGCATTGAGCGCTGGACTTTCATTTCTGATGAAGTTGTCAAAAAACTTAAATCCCATACCAGTAAAAACGAGCGGATAATTTTCGTTAATCCTCATCTGGGAAGCTGGGAGGCATCCGCTGTGATCGCAACTCATACCTGCAATATTAAGATGGCGGCTATCGCCAAAGTTACCAGAAACCCATACCTTAACAACCTGCTTAACAAAAAATGCCGTGAAATACAGGGACTCCGGATAATCTTCTCCAAAGGCGCGGTGAAAGAAACGATCAAGGCGCTCAATGAGGGGATGACTATCGGTACGTTGATTGACCAGAATACCCGTATCAGGGATGGCGGGATATTTGTCAATTTCTTCGGACTGCCTGTCCCTTGCAGCAAATCTCCGGCGACTCTGTGGCGATATGCAAAAGCCAACAACATACCGGCAGTTCCATTGTTCGGCACAGTTGTCCGGATCAACGACAGACTGACTGCCCATTGTGAACCGCTGTCCAAAGAGCTTGTAGAATATGCCAGCGACCGCGAGATCATCCAGGAACTCATGGACATTTCAGAAAAATACATTCGCAAATTCCCGGAGCAGTATTTGTGGCTTTACAAGCGGTTTCAGCATATTCCGGAGAACGTTACACCCAGGCAAAGAAAATGCTACCCGTTCTATTCCCGTCCCGCATCCCCTAAATTCTACGACAGACGGGCTAAAAACGACAACCATTCTGAAGAGTAATCGATACCAGCCGATATCCAGTCCGCCAGTCCGCAGTCTACTGCCGGAGAAATACTATAAACCTGATGAACAATTAAAATTGTTCATTAAAAATTAATTTTCCCCGCTTTAACTATTGACTATTACGCAAATTAGTAATATAATAGATTCAGTGAATGAACAATTAATTGAAAGAATTGCCATGTCGAAGTACACGATTAAAGATATCGCGCAGATAGCCGGGGTTTCCACCGGAACGGTAAGCCGGGTATTAAACCGCGCGGGAAATGTCGCTCCAGGTATCTATCAGCGGACGATGGATGCCATTAAGCAGACTGATTATAAACCGGGCACCCCGGGCCGTAAGGTTGGCCATAGTGCCAAAGCATACAGACATGTTGCTGCTGATACCATCGCCGTACTGTTTTCGGATATGTCTCTGGAATGGCAGCATAACCCATTGTGGGCCACCTATGTTGCTGGCATTGAAAAAGCCTGCCGTGAACGTAATTTTCATATGAATATTTATATGGGAGACCGCAATATTGCCACTGAACAGATGGCGGCCGTACTGGCGGAGAGAGCCGCCGGCGCTCTCATCAAAACCACAGCAAAGGCGCCGGAATATTTTGCCAGTCTTAATAACGCAATGCCTGTCGTTGGTTTCGGCGCTTATATGCCGTCGTATTCAATACCGCAAGTATCTATCGACAATAACGCCATCGGCGTAGTTGCTGCGGATCAACTGCTCAAACTCGGACATCATAAAATTGCTTTTGTCAATCCTGAATCCAACCGCCCGGATTTTATCGCCCGCGCTCAGGGCTATATCGAAGTGATGAAGCGGGAAGGCTTGTATGATTCGGCGCTGCTGCTGGAAGGCCAGTTGCCTGGAGAGTATCCGTCGCGGCCGTTGGCCTCCCCCGGCGATATGAGTTGGGTGTTTGAACATTTTAAACGACATGGAGTACACCCGTCTGCAGTTATTTTCGCTAACGACTGGCATGCCTACGGTTTCTACCGGACATGTGCAGCACGTGGAATAAGCATTCCGGATGACTTCAGCGTGGTCGGGATGGACAATGTCGGTACCCTCTGTGATATTCTTAATCCGTCGCTATCTTCAATGGAACTGCCATTTATGGACGTTGCCTGTTTTGCCGCCAATACGCTGATTGACATTCTCCAAGGAGCAGGTAAGCATCTTCTGGGCCGGTCATCTGCGCATTACATCTCCGGTCGCTTCATTCTTCGGGATTCGGTTAAAGATTTGAATGCAGTAGCAATTTTAAATTGACTTTAAACAGGGAGGTTGCAAATGAAAAATCTAATGACTTTAAACAGTGAGGTAATCCAATGAAACGAGAAAATTTTACACTCATCGAACGTGTGTCCAGGTAAGGTATCACTAAACTAGACGAATGAAATGTTTCGTCCATACCAATTGTCCATTTCAGGTATGTAGCCTAATCACTAGCCACTGGCTAACGCGTGAGGATAAAGTTGC
>CAIPAT010000361.1 GCA_903863035.1 uncultured Lentisphaeria bacterium | reverse complement strand
TTAAATTTTCAAAGAACTTGGACATTCTGGACACATATTGTGCAGAACTTGTTCAGGGGGTAGAATTCTCGCTCCGCGAGAGGTATTCCGATCAATCCAGTACGGCAGGGACGGCACTACATTCTGGACAGTCTTACTGCGTCCATCTGTGGATTCATCCGGTATTTTGGACACATCCCAAGCTCATTCTGGACACCCGCTCTTGCAGAATCGTTTCGCCACATATTCCCGGCAACGGTTAAGTCTTCCGTTAACATGATACAATTTTGTCATTTTGGACAGCTTCTGAACGCAGGCCATCGGATATTGTCCAGCATCCGGACATTTTTGACACATCCCACGCTCATTCTGGACAGCCCTCCGAGGAATTAGAGAGTCGTTGAACGTAACGGTTTTAGATTTTCAAACAACATTCTGGATCCCGCATTCGCGGAACCCGCAAGCGGGGCAAAACTTTCAACTCCCGCAGTCGCTGGCTCCGCCATTTTGGACCTTCTCTCCTCATTCTTGACACCTGCCCTGTTACGGGAGATTATCTTGCGCATAATTCACATACTTTCCATTATTCCCGTAATTTTCACCCCCCATAAGTACCATTGATCCCATAGGCCTCATTCCCCCGGCAGCCAGACTATGGACTTTATGGACAATACGGACTGTCAAACCGTGCAGCCCGGCTTCCCGCACTTCAGCATTTGTCTTTTCTGTATTTTAGCCTTTTCCAATTTTAGAACTTTAGCTCTTTTTCAATCTTCTGATTGGTCCCGCGACTGCGGGATTAGAACTTATTTGTATACATATAGTAACTTTGTCAGCCGGAATTGAGAAATCAGGCTCAAACGTGGCGGTAAAGTAATTTTTTGAAAGTCAGTTTTTTAAGACGTTTATTATGATTGCGCCGCAATCTCCCATCCGCCCATGGCGGAAGACAAAGCAGCCAAAGCCGATGAGCCGTAGGCGCATCCCGGAGAATGCGATAAACAGCCTATGCCTTAATTTTAAAGAAAAGGCGCGAAATCGCTCTCTGCTTCGCGCCTTCGCGTTAAATTTTTCAGGTTTTCATTGCTTGGTAATATGTTATTTAATGCCTTTTGGATTGAGAATTTTAGTAATAGATTGAAGTCGAACGTTGTGCTGCGAACTGTGGGAATGGAAAAGAAAAAATAGAGTACCTCAAGCTTCCAGCTTGAGAAGGAATATTGGCAGTGTACAAATATTGGCGTGAAACGCAAACATTCGTTGAACCTGGTTTTTATCCTGTCTATCCTGTATCCCTGTTAAATCTTAACCTTCATACTACTATCCTTCATATTCTTGTTTTTTTAGAAAGATTTTCATGCTACCATGCAGTATGCTAATACAGCATCGGTTTGCTTTCTTGAATCTACTCCCAAGCCTTCGCATTGACGAAAGTCAGGAGGAACTGTCCGTCCCGCAGTCACGGGACTGCAAACAAAAAATTGTTTCCCATTAATCGCCACTGGCGGCCCGCCGGGCGTGATCCAACGGTCCCGCAGTCGCGGGATTGGTCGCCGCGAAATGCATAAAGACGGTCCGCCGGGACGGCTGACCCTACCCAATTCCTTATCCTGTATATCCCTGTTAAATCATAAATCCAGCCAGACGACCGGTGCTCCCGGTGGAACAAAATCATTAATATCCAATAACCCGTCCCGCCATGCGGGATCCCGCATGGCGGGAGAATATCCAATATCCAACAGAACCGCCAAATTTTCGATATCCAATAACCAACCCGGAATACCCGGTCATAATCAAAACTTACGGCATTTGCATTTGAGTCAAGTACGGGTAAATTTACTGGTTTTAACAAGCGTTTCGTCGGAGGGCGGGATTCCCGGAAAGGAAAATATGAACATTTTAAAATACAATGAACTCAGTTCGCGCAAGGCGAAGGAACAGTACGAGCGGGTTGTGCGGATGCTGGAACGCGATGATTTTGCTTCGGCGGAAGTCAAGAAACTTTCCGGCACGCCCTATTACCGTGCCAGGCTTGATCATGCCGACCGCCTGCTGTTCACCATCATGAAACATCGCGGGGAGAAGCATATCCTGCTGCTGGAGATTATCTACAATCACGAATACGAGAAATCCCGTTTTCTTAACGGCGCCCGCATTGACGAGAGCAAAATCGAGGATATCAAACAGCCGCAGGCTATCAAAGACGAACATCTGGAGGAAATGGTTTTCCGCAATCCGAAATCGGCCACATTCCATCTTCTGGACAAGGTCATTTCGTTCGACGACGTCCAGCAGGATATTTTTCATCTCAAGCCTCCCGCGATCATCATCGGTTCCGCCGGGAGCGGCAAAACCGTGCTGACATTGGAAAAGCTCAAGCAGCTTCACGGCAGTATAGTCTACGTCACGCGGTCGCCGTTTCTTGCCGACAATTCCCGCAAGCTTTACTATGCCAACGGCTATGACAATGAACATCAGGAAATCGACTTCCTGTCGTTCAACGAATTTCTCGGCGGCATCCGGATGCCGGAAGGCAGGGAACTGACGTTCCAGGAGTTTTCCCGCTGGTTTGAACGTCATCTCCCGACAGCGAAACTGAAAGACGCCCATGCGTTGTTCGAGGAATTCAACGGAGTCATCACCGGCATGCCGGTCGATTGCGAATATCTGTCGCGGGAAAATTATCTGGGACTCGGCGTAAAACAGTCGATCTTCAACGGGCCGGAACGCGAACATGCCTACGAGCTTTTTCTCAAGCATCTTGAATTCATGAAGGAAAATGATTTCTACAACCTGAATATGGTTTCGTTCCGTCATCTGCCGCACTGCCGGGAGATGCATGATTTCGCCGTAATCGACGAAATCCAGGATCTGACCAACATCCAGCTTGCCCTGCTTTTGAAAGCGTTGAAGAATCCGCATAACTTTCTTCTCTGCGGCGATTCCAACCAGATTGTTCATCCGAACTTTTTTTCGTGGTCAAAGGTAAAAAGCATGTTTTATCTGCGGCATCAGCAGGAATCAGGTGAAAAGGAGATTATCCGCATCCTCCACAGCAACTACCGCAATTCCCAGGCGGTAACCGCCGCCGCCAACAAGCTGCTGCTGCTCAAGAACGCCAGGTTCGGCTCCATCGACCGCGAAAGCAATTATCTGGTTAACTGCAATTCCTGCCGTCCGGGCAAAATCGAACTGCTGCCGGATCAGGCTAAATCTAATCAGGAATTGAACGAAAAGACCGCGTTATCCGCAAAATTCGCCGTTCTGGTGATGCGGGATGAACAGAAAAACGATGCCCGGAGGTTCTTTAAAACGCCGCTGGTCTTTTCCGTCCAGGAAGCCAAAGGCCTGGAATACGAAAACATTATTCTTTACAATTTCATTTCCTCCCATGCCGGAACCTTCGATGAAATCATTGAGGGCGTGACTTCAGCCGATCTTGAAGAGGAACTGACCTATGCGCGGGCGAAAGACAAGACGGACAAATCGCTGGAAATGTTTAAATTCCACATTAATTCCTTTTATGTGGCCGTCACCCGCGCCATCGACGCCTTGTTTGTGGTCGAAAACCGCCATTCCCATCCGCTGTTCAGGCTGCTTGGACTTGAAGCAAAGACCGCCGGGCTTAAACTGGAAAAACAGAACTCGTCGAAATCGGAATGGCAGGAGGAAGCCAGAAAACTGGAATTGCAGGGGAAGCGGGAACAGGCCGACGCCATCCGGCGCACTATCCTGAAAAACGAAAAAGTTCCGTGGACTATTCTTACCCGCGACGCCCTGCCGGAACTGATGAAGAACGCTTTCGACACGGCTAATTTCAACCGCAAGGCCAAGCAGCAGCTTTTTGATTACGCTTTCACGCACAGTCTGCCGTACCTGAAGGATAAACTGGTCAAACATAAATTCCCCTTTGCGGGCAGAGACAATGACGCCAGGAGCTATTACAGACGCACTTATCAGATAAACTACCAGCAGTATCCGGCGAAAAGCCTGTGGAAAGAGGTGGACCGCCACGGCATCGATTTCCGCAATCCGCTCAACCAGACTCCGCTGATGATAGCCTGCCGCACCGGCAATGCCGCACTGGCCGCCGAACTGCTCGACAAAGGCGCCGACATTACATTGACCGACAATACCGGGCGCATGCCGTTCCATCACCTCTGGCAGTATGCCGTTAATGCGCATGAAAATGATATTGGACAATTTGCCGCCGTTTACCGCAAACTTGAGCCGGACAGCATCAGCGTAAAAACAGGCGACCGTCTGGTTAAGCTCAGCAACCGCCTGATGGAGTTTTTCCATTTCAATTTTATGTTTGCCGTCATCTCCGAATGGCCGCATTACAAAAAAGCTGACCGGATAAATATGATGACGAGCCTTGTCACCAATTTCGCGGCTGCCGACATCGCGCAGGCCGCCGGAATGCTGCCGGATTTCATCATGCCGGAATACCGTAAAAAGCAGCAGTATATTTCCAGTATTTTGTCAAAAAACGAGATTAACCGCGAAGACAACTACAACCGCGAACTGTTTGTCCGTACAAGAAGCGGTCATTACCTGGTCAATCCGCACCTGGAACTGAACTGCGGCGGTAGCTGGATTAATTTTTACGATCTGATCCATTTTTCATATTATGTCGGTTTCGCGCCAAACACGCTCGGGCTGACAGACTACTGTTACATTCAAGCTCTGCGCGAACCGGACGCGGCGCGATTGCAGTATGAGGAAATACAAGCCTATATTGTTGCTTATGAAAACATCGCATTCTATGAAAATTACCAGAAATTAATTCCGTCACAAAAATCAACCTGGAATCCACTCCATGATGTATTAAGGAAGCCTCGCGTCAAGGGCGTGATTGGAAAATATCTTGAGTTATTCAAGTCCGGCAGCATGTAAGCGGTTGCAATCTTTTGAGTTTGGATTAGCACTCTTCGACGCCTTCGATACCCCCTGTATCGGCAGCCTCTCAGAATACGAACCAATTCTCAAAATCTTCGCAATCTATTGTTAAATTTTCATCCGTGCAGAGTATATAAACGTGTCATCACGCCGGGATATTATTTTCAGGTACAAAATCCCGATATGATTAAGCCCGGAGTCCTGAACACTCCTGAGCTATTACAACCGGCTGGACGATGGCGGCGATGAAATGATGCTGGATCGGGATTTTCGAGGCTAGCAGTTCCTGTTCAAAATAATCAGCCACCGCTTTATCGGTGCGCAGCGGCAGGACGGTTTCGAATCCGGCCAGTACGCCGGTTTTGAGCAGCCAGCAGAGGGGATGCATCGGATTGTCCGGTGAGATGTCAATTTTACCTTCTTCCATCCAGACGGTTTTGAAAGAGTTTCTATTCAACAGCTTTTCCAGGGTATTCCAGTTTTTGGGGTATCGCGGCAATAGTGCCCGGGTTACTTTTTCCGGATAGCGGTACATGCATTGCTGAAAGGCATATAATACCGGAGCCATTGAATCCGCCAGGCTGATGATAAAAGCGAAGGAGCCTTGCTTGTTCAGGACTCTGCGGCATTCGGCAATTTCAGCTGGCAGATCCGGCGATCCGCCGAGCGACCAGGCGGCGACGATTCCACCGGCGCTTTCCGCCGGTTGTTCGGATAGGAAATGCAGGTTGTCGGCATGGATGAAGAATGCGGTTGGACAGTTACGGGCGGCTCTGGCAAGCATGCCGAATGAGATGTCGATGCCGCGAATGCGGTATCCGGGAAACTGTTTAGCAAGAGTAAGGATCGTGTATCCGGTTCCGCAGCCCAGATCATATATTTCTCCCAGCGGTAATGACGGCATGGCTTGCAGCAGCCGGTCGGTGACAGGTTTCAAAATACAGAGCCATTCGTTGTCATAGGTATTGGCGGCGGTGTCGTAACCGTGAGCCAGATCATCCTTTCTGAGCAGACGATTAGAGAGCACCAATCCGGCAAGCCTGACGTTAAGCTTTGCCCCTGAGATGTATTTAGCAATATCCATAGAGACGCAATTTTCCTCTAATTATTGATTATATATTAAAAAATCGATTAATGCAACAGGGAAATGCCGCAAGCCCCGCAGTTTCTTTGTTTTTAATGCAAAACTGGATGCTGGCGAGCTAGATATGAATTTTTTACGAATAAATTAGCGAAACTTTGTGAATCAACTTATATGCTTGAAAAAACGGCATAATGGTATATATTACAAGGCATTAATTTTTTTAACATTAAATAATGGAGATATTCCGATGTTCAGCGCTTCTGATTTGAAAAAGGGCTTGAAGGTTCAAGTTGACGGAGAACCATGGGCCATTACAGAGTTCGAATTCTGCAAACCCGGCAAAGGCACCTCGCTCTACCGCTGTAAACTGAAAAACATGATCACCGGCAGCACCATTGACCGTACTTACCGTCCGACCGATAAGCTTGACAAGCCTGACCTTGAAGAAAAGGAAATGTACTATTCCTATGCGGAAAACGATTTTTTCGTGTTCAGCGATGCCGAAACTTTTGAAGAAATGCATGTCAGCGCCAAGACCCTGGGCCGCGATGCATATTTCCTGATCGAGAACAGCCTGTGTAAAATCTTGCTTTTTAACGGCCTGCCGATTGAAATCACGCTGCCGACATTCATTGAAAAAGTGATCGCAGACACTGAGCCGGGCGCCAGAGGCGATACCGCAACCAATGTGTTAAAGACCGCCAAGATTGACAACGGTTATGAAATCCAGGTGCCGTTGTTCATCAACACCGGTGACCTTGTCAAGATTGACACCAGGACCGGACTGTATGCAGAACGCGTCTCCAAAGCCTGATTGTATTTATCAGCTTGAACAGATCAAAGCCCGGCTGCTGCTGCGCGCCGGGCTTATTTCTTCTATCCGCCAATATTTCGATGTCAATGGCTTCGCTGAAGTAGAAACACCGCTTATGATCAAAGCCCCGGCGCCGGAGGAGTTTATTGAAGCTCCGCAGGCCGGGGAAATGTTTCTCCGCACCAGTCCTGAATTACAGATGAAACTGATGGTTGCCGCCGGTTTTGAAAAAATATACCAGCTTGGAGCCTGCTTCAGGGAAGGGGAGTTCGGCCGGAAACACCGTCCTGAATTTACCATGCTGGAATGGTATCATTCCGGCGCGGATTATAATGATCTTCTCGATTTTACCGCCGGAATGCTGCGTCACCTGGCGGTGTTTGCCGCCGGTTCTTCCGCTATTTCCTATCAGGGGCAGGTGATTGACTTCGCCGCCGAACCGGAAATCATTACGGTTAAAGAGGCTTTTCGCCGCTTTGCCGGGGTAACTCCGGAAAACGCCATGAACACGGACCGGTTTGACGAGTTAATGGTTACAAAAATTGAGCCGATGCTGGGGCAGGGGCGTCCGACATTTCTGAAAGATTATCCGGCATCCAGATCGGCACTGGCCAGGCTCAAGCAAGCCGATCATACTGTGGCTGAACGCTGGGAGCTGTATCTATCCGGAATTGAGATCGCGAATGCTTACAGCGAACTGATTGACCCTGCGGAACAGACCGCCAGATTCGAAGAAGCCGCCGCCGCCCGTGCGCACGGCGGCTGCCGTCCATATCCGCCTCCGGTGGAATTTCTCCAGGCCATTAATGCCGGTATGCCGGAATCGTCAGGCTGTGCCCTGGGCATAGACCGGCTGATCATGATTTTCACTGATGCCGATGATATATCCCAAGTCAAAATGCCGCTAGTCTGAAAATTTTAAGCTCTGCCATTTGACAAATTTGTGCCATGACTGTATAGTATTACTTTGTAATACCGGAGGTTGTGGTGACAAATTTAGTGACAATCAGAAATTCAGTATTGGCGCTCGCCATGGGCGTATTGCTGTTTGCGGAATTTCTGCATCCATTTCTCCACAATCTCCATGACACTTGTTCCAGACTTGAAAGCCAATGCTTTACTGGTGAAACGCCAGCTTTAGTGAATAGCGATCTCAAGTTTACTCATGTCGATTCTGCGTGTTCAATATGCGCTTCCGCATTTCTGAAATATTACGCAGGTGATTCAACAGGCTCTCTCTTATGCAATTATCAGGGGGCAGAGGTTTCACTGCCGCAGGATTTTGTCTTTGTTAAATATTATTTTACCGGTTCCCCGCGGGCCCCGCCAGTATTCTCCTGATCTATTTGCTTTCAGTGATTACTCAATTTGTGTCTGGAATGGTTCCCGCATTTCTCGTGGAACCGGTTTATATTTACCATTTTATTCAGGAGAGAACTTATGAAAAGAATTAAAAATTTTACACTCATCGAACGTGTGTCCAGGTAAGGTATCACTAAACTAGACGAATGAAATGTTTCGTCCATACCAATTGTCCATTTCAGGTATGTAGCCTAATCACTAGCCACTGGCTAACGCGTGAGGATAAAGTTGC
>CAIPAT010000360.1 GCA_903863035.1 uncultured Lentisphaeria bacterium | reverse complement strand
AGCCGTGTGAGGGAAAACCGCACGCACGGTTTGGTCGATGAGGCAGAGCCGATAAGTCGCAACTCGTTGATGCTTAGAGGTTTTACTTTAATCGAACTCCTGGTCGTGATTGCGATCATCGCAATTTTGGCCTCAATGCTGCTGCCGGCGCTGAATAAAGCCAGGGAAAAAGCCAAGGCAGCTTCATGTATCACTAACCTAAAGCAAATAGGTCTTGGTATTGCATCGTATGTTGTAGACTCCGGCGACTATTTCCCACCTTCTGCACAGACTGCTCCCGCAGGAGATGCCAATACTTGGGCTGTCATGATTTACACTTACATCGGGGGTACAAAAGTGAGTGGTCATTTTTATCAAAAGAGGCTAAAAATCCTTGAATGCCCAGCCGATGCCAAAATGGCGTCATGCCCACAAAACAACACTGCATATTTAGCGTATGGCCAGAACCAATATTTAACTAGTGCATACAATGTTGTTCCTGCCCCCAAGCGTACCAACAGAGTAGTAAAGCCTTCAGAAAATTTGATGCTTGGAGATATATTGCATGATGATGTAAATGGTCATTATAAATTAAGTCGACTCGCAGGAAGGTTCGATCACAACAATTGCATGAATGCATGCATGGTTGCCGGCAATGTGCGACCACTCTCTATTTTGGCAGTACAAATAGACTACACTTCGGTTGGAGATACTCTCCCCTGGAATGGCGATTCATTAAAAAATCCGAAGCCAATACGTGGTAATTAACAGATGGTCGCAAGTGGAGAAAGTAATCGAAGTTCCGGCAGATGTCACTGACATGAGTGCGCAATTGCGCATTCAAGGCGTATATCCTGGTAAATTTCTAGAGGCTAAAGATATTGCGATTGAACTGGAAAAATAACGTAAAAGGTTGGAAACTAAATTTAAAGGGAGATGCTCGTATGAATGTTCGTAAATACTTACTCATGATCCTGCTTGCCGCCATGTTGGCCGGCAACCTTTTTGCCGCAAGTGATATCACACTCGCAAAAGACGGGGCTGCCAGTTATGTTATAGTGCAGGGATCAGCCCCGACGGAGGCAGAGAAGTATGCTGTCGAAGAACTGAAAACATATCTAAGAAAAATCACCGGGGCGGAATTCAAAACCGTCTCCGAAAAGGACGCTGCCGGTCTCGACAAGGCGATTTATCTTGGTTGGACGGATTACGGCAAGGCGAAAGGGATTGATTATCAGTCGCTTGGCAAGGAGGAGTGGATTATCAGGACTGTTGATGGCAACCTGATAATCTGCGGCGGCAGGCTGAACGGGACGCTGTACGGTGTTTACGAGTTCCTGGAAAAGTTCGGCGGTTGCGCCTGGCTGGATGAACGTGTCGAGATAGTCCCCAAAAAGCCGGACTTTACCCTGTTCGCAGTTGACGAGCGTGGAAAACCGGCATTCCTGATGCGGACTATATACAACGGATTTTATATCGGGAGAGGGACGGGGGAAGGCATACCGTTCCAAGTCCGGAATAAATGTAACGACAATATTAGTGACGCGAAATATGGCTGTCAGGCGGCTTATTTTGGCTCTCCCGGAACCTGTCACGCCATGTATGAATATGCAAAAGACTGGCCCAAGGAGCACCCGGATCATCCCGAGTATTTCGCTCTCACGGAAAAAGGTGAACGTCTTAAACCATCAAACGCCAGTGAAGGTGGAATGCTTATATGCCTCACCAATCCTGATGTCAGAAAACTTATCCTTCAGAAATTGAGGGCATTTATCGCAAAAGACCGGGCGGCAACGGCAAAAGGCTATCCGCCTCCAAATATTTATTCGATAAGCCAGAATGACAATACAGGGTACTGTACATGTCCCGGATGCAGGACCATTCTTGAGCGGGAAGGTACGATCAGCGGGGTAATGCTTGACTTCATCAATGAAATAGCCATGGAAATCAAAAAGGAGTACCCCGACATTTTAATCCATGCGTTTGCTTATTTTGAGACGATTCACCCGCCGAAGCATATCAAAGCCGAAGATAATGTTATTGTTCAGGTTATGAACCTCGGCTCCGAAGGCGATGCTGGAGGAGTGTATCCAAACCTTGTTTTTGGGCAACATCTCAGGCCGGTACAGCATGAAGACAATAAGCCGTTTCCGGAGGTGCTGAAACGTTGGTCGGAAGTGGCACAGCATTTATCGATCTGGGACTACTGGGGGATGTATATGAAACCACAGGTTCCTTATTGCCAGGTTTCTTTTATTCCGCAGGATTTGAAATTTTATCATGATAACAAAGTGGAAATGTATTTTACGCAGGAAGCAGATAATAGTACCATACAAAGCTTCGTGGCGCTAAAGAGGTGGCTCGGGTACAAAATGATGCAGAATCCCGACCGTCCGGCGCTTGGATTGATCAAGCTTTTCATGGACGGCTATTACGGAGCTGCTTCCAACAGTATGATGGAATATCTTGACTACCTTGAAATGCGAATTGCGACAACGCCGGGGAAATTCAATCGGCTCAAGGTAAAGGACTGGCAGTATCTTGATTTGCCGTTTTTCGTGAAGGCCAATGCACTCCTGGACCAGGCCGAGGCATTATCTGCCGACAAACCCATTTATTCCTTCAATGTCAGACGTGAGAGAAGACCGGTGGACTGTGCGCTGCTTAATTTCTGGGATCAGTTGGAGATCAAGCTTGCAAAAAATGAGAAAATGCCCTTTGACCGGCAGGCCGTTATTGCGCGGTATGAGAGAAACGGAACCGATATAATAAAAAGGTTTTACAGCGGGAAGACTTGCGACATTGAATTAGGCAAGTTCGCAAATGAAGTCAAGTTTTTTAAAGAGCCGCCGCCTGTGCCTGAGCAGTTCAAGGCGAAAGAGATTGTTGATTTCTCGTGGCCTGATTTAAGGGGAGGAAAGACGCCTGATCTGGAGGCTGCGGGCGGGATGTCCTGGCGGCTTGGACCGGAAGTTGCCAATGATGGGGTGAGTGTTCATAACAGGCCGTTTACAATTGGCATTTATGACACGATCAGAAAAAAAACAGGGCCGGAAATTACCATCAAAAAAGAAGATATTCCGCAGGATGGGAAATATCATTGGTACAAGGTCGGGAATTATGAGATCAGCGATAGGACATATTTGTGGACTGGCTACTGGATGATCCAGATATACCTGGACAAGGCGTATCAGCCGCAGATGAAGGCGATGGACATATATGCATCGGTCAAAGTCGTCGGCCCGGCCTACGTGAAGGACTCAAAGGATCAAAATGCCCTTTCTGTGGACAGAGTAATTTTAGTAGACACAGAGAAAGGCTTTGTATCGGATCAAAAACTGCTCATTGATTTGAATAGTCTTTCGTTAACCTCAGCTAAAGTCACAGAAGAAGATGGGCAAAAATATGTCCGCGTGGATGGGTTGCCGCAGGCAGGAACCGCTTCTGTTAATGCAGCTATATCATTAGATGGCGTAAAGCGTATTAAGATCACCTTGAAGTATCGT
>CAIPAT010000359.1 GCA_903863035.1 uncultured Lentisphaeria bacterium | reverse complement strand
TGCCGACATGAAAGAGATTGGTTGAAAAAAATATTTCACAAAGTCAGGTATATGTTCCGCGCCGCCACGAACCATAAGACTGGGCTAGCTGGTATTGTCAAAGATGTGATTTGTTGATTTATACCAGCACGTTGTCATCGTTACAATTGCCAAAGGGAAAGCGCCTCGTCTGGTAATTGTTGCAGCGAGTTATGGGTGACAGGATAGCTGTCTGGCATTTGTCAACTTTTTAACTTTATTTTTCATTCTTTTTTGCTGGTTTTTTTTTATTACCTATTGACAAAAATAAACAAAAGCCATATAATATACATAAATAGGATAGCAATGGTACAGCAAGGAATGAAAATTAAATCTAAAAAATGTAAATATGCAATGGTGCGGGATCAAATTATTGCCTGCATTCTGGAGCGCAATCTGCCCGACGGTAGCCAGCTTCCGCCTGAAGCTGAACTTATGGATATGCTGAATGTGGCAAGAAATACGGTACGGACTGCATTGGAGTTACTGGTTGCGGAAGGCATCGTTGTTAAGCGGAGTGGACATCCTTGTGTAATTAATCGTAAAGCGATAGCGGAAGCGCCGGCTCCGCGACAAATTGCCTGGATTGATGTCGAAAGCTCTGTCTCATCTAATCCGGTATATTTTGAAATCTTTCGCGCTGTTACAGAGGAAAGTGTCCGGCGAAATATCCGTGTGAATTATGTTTCCCTGCTATCTGAGGAAATGATGCAGTCTTATCTGCTTGTGGAGCATAATTACTCAGGCACTATTTTCAATGCGCCGAAAAGTTTTCTGACCAGTGGCTTTCTAGAGAAATTGAAGACAAAACAGCTGGTTTTGCTGGATCCGTCGGATTTTAAATTACCTTACAGGATGGTTGGCACAGACAATTATGCAGGCGCAAGCAAGGCTATAAATTATCTGATTGAGCAGGGGCATCGCAAAATAGTCTTTATGGGAATCGCTCCGACTTTTTCATCCTATGCGCCTTTCGGGGAACGCTTGCGCGGTTATCGGGATACTATGGATGCCGCCGGGCTGAAACGTTTGGAACTTTTCTCCGAGAGTGTGGACGTTTATTGCAATATCAAACCGTTTCTTGCAGCTCACCATAATATCATTAATGGAGCGGATGCGATATTCGCAATTTCCGACATGCTTGCATTGACATTGCTGACGATTGTTCCCCAGTTGGGGTTCAGGATACCGGAAGATATTTCGCTGATCGGGTTCGACGGTATAATGCATTCTGAATTTGTTGTCCCATCCCTGACTACCGTAAGACAGCCGTTTGAGGAAATAGCCCGGATGACTCTTGAAATAATTCTTGATTCTGACGGGAATTCTTCTGGCACTGAATCAAATCCATGTCAAATAGAGCCTGATTTGCGTCTGGGCGGCACTGTAATTAAACGGAAATAAATTAAATAACGGAGGTGTGAAGTGAGATTTTTTCTGATGCTGATGGTAATTGTTTCAAGTGGCTGTTTATGTGCCGGATCCAATTTGCTTGAGAACCCCTCTTTTGAAATTAGGCAGGAGATCGGTGGTGTTCCTGAAAATTGGGAAGTTGTAAAAAAAGGCACATTGGAACAAACCCATTTTTGGGATGATAAGACCGTACTCGACGGCAAATATTCCGCACGCCTCACTAATGAAAATCCAGCACTTGCAGGTGCTCAAGTCATTTGGATGCAGTCAAATCTTGGGCCAAAGCTTCAGCTGATTCCCATTGGAACTCAAATGGAGTTTTCGGTCTATATACGTGCCGATAAAGCGGTGTCCACTTGTAATATTTATCTCCAATATGTTGCAAAATGCTGGCAGGAAACCGTTACCCTGCAACCAGGACAGTGGCAGAGAATACAAATTCTTTTTAAAAGGGAGGATATTAATCAAAGTGGTGCGTATGTTTGCCTGAGACTGGTTGGCAATGGCAGTATTTACTTTGACAAAGCCTATCTTGGAATCGCGGCAGACGCGCCCAAAGAACAGGCAATTGTGATAGACCCTGCTTCAAACCGTATTGCAAACGGATCTATGGAATCGGTTGATGGCAAAGGCAATGCGCAAAATTGGTCATTTATCAACAAAGATCCGGCTGGCAAAGGCTCTCTGGACACGACTAAAGCCGACCAAGGGGCAAATTCACTTTGCATGGAATCGGCTACGGAGCCGAAATCAAGTATGTATTGGTTCCAAGACGGCATCGCGCCACGCCTGATTGATTGTCCGCCGGGAACTGAGATGCTGTTTTCCCTGCGTGCCAATACAGGAAGCGAGCCAGGTATTAAATTCCAGTTTTATGTTGAGATGCAAAAAAAAGGAAAATTTATCGGGACTTTCATTTCAAAGCCGGAAGGGATTTATGTCGGATGGGATACTAAAAAGCTCAAATTTAAAATGCCGGAGGAGGTGCCGGATAACGTTTATTTAGTAATCCGTCTTCTTACTCCGGGCAAAGTCTGGGTTGATGATGTACGGCTGGTTAAGGCGGATACGGTAGTTATTCCCAAAAGCAATGCCGAGCTTGTTGCCAATGATTTTTGCCGTATTGTAAATCTCCCGCCACGTCAAACTTACATTGTGCCGCAGCAGCCGGGCAAGTTGCAACTGGAATATCATCTGCCGGACCCAGCATTGACGGTGATTCTTTCAGAAATAGATGGCAAGGAGGTTAAGCGTTATAAGTTTGAAAATCTCCCGGTCCGCAAAACCGGTACGGCGGAAATAATTCTGCCTGACTTGCCGGAGAACGCTTATGAGCTTCGCTATGAAAGCGGCAGCGGCGATCAAAAACTTATTGAGAATGATCTTTTCCGTATTCGTAAACCTCAAGTTAAAGGAATTGCCTTTACGCAAGATCATCGGATGACATTGGACGGAAAACCGTTTTTCCCGATTATATTATTGGAGCCGCGGCTTACTCCGGATGCGCTCAGGGTTTATTCGCAAAGTGGGATAAATACTGTCAATATCGGAGGATTTGCCTCAGACCTGCCACTGACCAAGTATATGTATGATTATACATCCAAATATAATTTGGCTGTTGTGAACTGGAACGAACTTGGGAGGCAGCACGGAACCGGTGAAGAAACTTTGCGCAAAAATATCATCAAGTGGAACAAAATAGCATCCGAAACTACTAATTTCATTGGCTGGCTGGATGATGAATCAGCTTGGAATAATACTCCGCTAAGCTCTCTCCAGCGTAATTACCGTTTTTATTTCAAATACGCTCCCGATTATATTGTATGGCAGAATCATGCACCTCGCATGACGGGCAGTTCTGATACGCCCCGGCAGTCGCCGGAGGGTGTCCGCCGCTATTCAAGGCAAGCTGATGTTATCGGAGCTGATATTTATCCGGTGCCTGACGGTTCCGCTCACAGCGATCTTCCAAACCGTTCTATAAGTTGCGTGGGAGATTATGCGGATCTGGTATCGGCTTCCGCCTGGGGACAAAAGCCGGTCTGGATGGTATTGCAGGCTTTCGGCTGGAGTGAATTAAGAGGCAAACTTGATGAAATAAAACCGCGTCCCAGTCGGGAACAATTACGTTTTATGCTTTACAATGCGATTACCCATGGCGCCACCGGAATTGTCTGGTTCGGTGATGTAAAAGGCATTCCTAAAGATATTTACTCCAAGGACTGGGCTGTCCTGGCGGACATAAACCATGAATTAAACGCCGTTACCAAAATATGGACAATCGGAAGCGACATTGCAATGGATTCAGGATATAAGGATGTCAGAATATGTGCGCGCACTGCTAATGACCAAACCATAGTCATAGCTGTTAATGAAAGTCAGAAAAATCGTGAAGTTACTCTGAAACTCTCCGGCAAATTTTATCAGTCTCCAGATGGCATGGAAGTGAGATCCGATACATTTGCTCTGCCACCTCTAAGTGTGCTGATTCTAAGTTCCAAGCCAATTATCATAGAGCCGACTCCGGTATTTAAAGAGGAAATCACCGATGCTCCTGGGAAATATGGGTTTCAGCAGAAATCGGTTTTACTTAATGCCAACTGGGTGGCGCATCCTGATTTTCTACAAAGTGAGAACAAGACAGTTTTCGGAAGACAGTCATTTTCACTTGATAAACTTCCTGCTGAAGCCACGCTGCGGATTTGCGGAGATGACTTCTGGAAAGTGAAAATTAACGGTGGAATAATCGGAGATGGAGGAGGCCACGGTAAGGTCTTTGAATTTAATGTTTTATCTGCACTCAAATCCGGCAGTAACTTAATTGAAATTGAACTTTTGAATATTAGCGGCCCAACTGGGGTTGTCTACGAGATTCAAGCAGACGGACAACACATCGCCTCTGGAGCGGACACCGAGTTTTCTGAGGACGGCAAGGCAAAGTGGGTTAAAGCGCATGCCTTCGGGAAGCCGCCAACAAAGCCGTGGGGAACTCCGGGGGTTTTTTATACTGAAACTAATCCGTAAGAAACGAGCAAACCAAAAGCAAAGGAAGGAAACAGAAAATGGAAGTTAAAACAAAAACTGATTCCGGCGAATTCACGGAGATGAACAACTATCAAACCGAACATCAGCACTCGTTGCGGAACAGTTTCACATTAGTGGAACTCCTCATTGTGATAGCCATCATTGCAATATTGGCCTCCATGCTGCTGCCGGCATTAAACAAAGCGCGGCTCAAGGCCAAGGCGATTTCATGTGCTAATAATTTAAAGCAAATTGGAATCAAGGTTCAATTCTATGCTTCGGACAATAATGATTATGTTCTGCCCTGCCAGGACTCGGCAGGTCTTTATTGGTGGATTCTCCTTGAGAAACAATACAATTCTGCTTTCAAACTAGCTTCCGGCAATAGATCCAAAATATTTCATTGCCCTGCTCAGCTTCTAACTGATTTCACATATACAGCAATTCCGGGAAGTGTCAATAATTATTCATATGATGCTTATATTGGTGCTAAAAAAATCGTTCGTCTAAGAAACCCATCATTGACAGTTCTGAGTATTGACGGTAATGTCAGAGTTAGTGCTGGTGTTCAATATATTTACAGTACTATTGTTAGCGTTATTTATATTCCTGGATATACCTATAACGCTACAACCAATCCAACTCCGCCTACCCATATTAATACGGTAAATGCTTTGTTTGCAGACATGCATGTTGAAAGTCGTAAACCGCTTGCTTTTACCAATGCTAATAATTTAACCCCTAAATGGTAAAAATTCTTTAACGAAAGTTTCTCGAAATATTTACAAACAGAACTCATCAGAATAAAGAATCTCCTCCCGTCCATCCTATCCCCGAGGCAAGCCTCGGGGTATTACGGACTGGCTTCCACACCCTGCGGGCGGGCCAGAGATTCAAAAACAAAAGCCAAGACTAAAGACTAAAGCCGACCCAAGGGTCGGGGGTAAAAGTTTAGTTCAAAAAAGTCGAGTACAAATGAACGAGATCAAGGAGAAAATGATGTTAGCTATAAAACCAAATAATTTTATGAAAGTAATTATTTTCATGATAATAGCTCTGGAATCGGCCGCTAACTTTTTGTCTGCGGGAGAGATAGATCAAATGTCAAACTCATTTAATAAAAACGCTTGGAATTCATCCGAGTGGATTTTTGTTAAAAGACGGGATATGGCTGGTCGTAGTGAATGGCTCCAGAAGAATGATTGTATTGAAAACGACGGAAACCATACAAGCATGGTATATAAGAAAAAGTTCAAAGGCGACATGACGGTATCGTCCACAACGGCCTTTGCGGATCGGATGGCACCTGCTATTGTGATTGTTTCAAAAATAGAGGATGCCGTTGATGGCAGTAAAGTATTTGATGAGCATATTGAGATCGTTATATGGGATGAAGGCGTGAACATCTGGCGACTTCATACGGTTGACGGCAAGTCATTGTGGGAGAAGACGGCTTTCTGGAAATTCAAACTAACGAAAAATAATATGTATAAGATTGAAGTAACCAAAATAGGGAAAGAGCTTTCAGTTAAAGTTGATGGTCATACCATGGGTTATGTTGATAGTTCACTTCAAGAAGAATATTATGTTGGTATTACTGGTTGTGAAGGCGTGAATCGCTTTTACGATTTTGCAGTAAAAATTGTAAATAAACTCAAATAAAAGGTTCTAATAATAAGGAAATAAGTGAATATGGAAATCCTCACGTCCGTCAAATCTATGGAAAATTTGAATACCATTGTACCGTTCCAGTTTAATCCCGACCGCGACCGGGAAAAAATGCAGATTGCGTTGCAGGGAAAGGCGGCATGCCGGATCGTGACGCAGCCGGGGGCGACCGTTGTAGAGTTTTATGCGGCTGAAGAGTTGAAGAAGATGCTTCAACAGATTACCGGCGCAAACTTCGATGTCGGACAATCCTCCGATGACAATTTAGAATCGGTCATTGTGATCGGTCCCGGTCCGCTTGCACAGTCGTTTTTTCCGGAAATTCGGCTTGAAACCTTTGGGGAGGAGCAGTTGACCATGCGCATCAGAGGCGGCCGACTGCTTCTTGCCGGCGGTCGACCGCGCGGAACGCTTTACGCCGTCTACCGGTTTTTACAGGAAGCGTGCGGCGTACGGTGGTGGGCTCCCTGGGCGACACATGTTCCTCAAGACGCGAATCTGGCCATTGACAGCTTGCAGATCGAGGAGACACCTGCATTTGAATCGCGTAATGTGTACTGGTTTTCGGCCTTTGACCGCGACTGGGCGGTGCGTAATGGGCTGAATGCTGTTGCTCCAAAGAATGTCCGCCTGCGCGAAGAACATGGCGGATGTATAACCTATGCGGCGGGGGAAAAAGGGTTTCACCATACATTTTTCGAGCTGGTGCCGCCGGAGGAGTATTTCGAAAAACATCCAGAGTGGTTCAGTCTCATCAACGGACAGCGCAGACATCCGGAAGGCGGCAAGCACCGTTCACAGCTTTGCACCACTAATCCGGAACTGCGCGATTTCCTAATCCGGCGCTTGCGTGAATGGTTGAAGGAATCGCCCGGAGCTTCTAGCGTCTCCATCTCGCAGGACGACACCTTCGCCGACTGGGGCGGTGCCTGTCAGTGTCCCGCTTGCAAGGCAATAGACGACCGCGAGGGGAGTTTCTCTGGTTCGATCATTGCGCTGCTGAACCATATTGCGGAGAGGCTTGGTCCGGAATTCCCCGGTATCGGCTTTGATACGCTGGCCTACCGCTACACGCGTCAGGCGCCACGGACACTCAAGCCGTTGCCTAATGTCATTGTCCGCCTATGTTCCATCGAGTGCAACGTTGCCGCGCCGCTGGATGATTCAAGCAATCGCGCGTTTGCGCAGGATATCAAGGATTGGAGCCGGATATGCGATCGCCTCTACGTCTGGGATTACACAACCAACTTCATACACTATCTTCTGCCGCATCCCAACTGGTTTTCGCTCGGGCCGAATATGCGATTTTTCCACCAGCACAACGTGCGCGGCATATTCGCACAGGGCGCTTTCCAGTCCTGCGGCGCGGAGATGGCGGAGTTGCGCGCATGGATGCTGGCCCGGCTGATGTGGAATCCGTATCAGGATGAACTCAAGCTGATCGACGAGTTTCTATGCGGCTACTATGGTCGCGCTGCGGATGTCATACGGCAATACCTTGACCTGTTGAGGGATGCAACCAAGGGGTTCTACATGAACTGCTATGCGGGGCTTGAGGGCCCATACCTGAAATTTGAAACGCTAAACCGGGCGGAACACCTCTGGCAGGCGGCCGAAGATGTGGTGAAAAACGACCCGGATCTGCTCTGGCGCGTTCGGCAGGGGCATCTGCCTGTGCTCTACGCCTTCCTCATAAAATGGGCGGTATTGCAGGCGGAGTGTCTAAGTGCGGGGGCAACCTGGCCCCTGCCGCATTCGCGCCAGGAAGTCGCCGATGCCTGGCTGGCTACGGCCACCGGTTCCGGGCCGCAGGGATGGTCTCCTATGATGAATATCCGTGAAGGCGAGCCGACCAAGCCGCAGGATTTTGTCGTAAACTTTGGCGCTGACTTTCTCGATCCCGTACCGTTTTCTGCCGACCAACACGCTCGGGAAAGTGTCGCCATGAAATGAGCCAATCCAGGGAAAAAAGTCCAACAAGGGTTCATTGATCTTTGTCATGTGCATCGCCGCTATATCTGGCCTGTTCCATTCAAGACCTTTAAAGTGAAAGCCGCATTGCGCGACGGAGTGAATACGCTGCGTGTCGTTGTTGGAAACACCAAAAATTCCAACTGGCACTGGAATGGGTTTTCTATGGTCATTGAAAACAATTTGCGTGGATACAACATCGCTTTCCTGTCTTAAGTGCCGGATTTGCCGGATGACGACACTGGCGCTAACAATCGGAAACAAAAAACAAGGCTGATTTTATTGCAGTCTGACAAATCACAAAAGGATCAGATTTTATGGACAACTTATTTCGTAATGCCAGTTGGATATGGAAAAAACAAACCGGGGACAGCGAGCATCAGTATGTCTGCTTCAGAAAAGAATTTTCAGTTGAAGATAGTAGCAGCGGAAAGTTGTATATTTCCGCCGACACTGATTTTGTCGCATATCTGAACGGACAGGAAATCGGGCGCGGACAGTTCAGCGATTATCCGGAGGAAAAGACTTACAGCGAATTTCAGGTTGAATCGCTGCTTAAGCCCGGCAAGAATGTGTTTTGTGTTTTGGCATATTACTGCGGTGCGGATTTTTCAACGTATACTCCTGGACGGGCAGGAATGATTGCAATATTAAAAGTCCGGGAGCAGAAAATTGTAACTGATGACAGCTGGAAATGCATTCAATCCCCGGCATTTCAATCCGGTGGTCTCCCAAGGCTTACCAGGCAACTGGGTTTCGTCACGATGTTTGATGCACGTCATGATTCAGACTGGATAAATCCGGATTTTGATGATTCCGCATGGGCGGCGGTGGAAGTACGCGCCGGTATGGCTGACGGTTTTTGGAAGAAATTATCTATGCGGCCGGTTCCGTCGCTGAATATTGGGGCCCGTATTCCGGTTCAGGTGGTGATGCAGGGAGTTATCCTTCGCAAACAGGAAAACTTTAGATGACACAATCAACAACATCAACGAAACACGCAATAGAATTGAAGCCTAAAACTTATCACTGCGGTACCTTGACCTATACGAAGTTCGGTCTCTTTGCGCTTTTCGCCTGGCTACTGTGGGGGGATTTTTGCTTTACGCTGATGGAGGCGGTGGTGCCGAGCATCATGCCGCTGAAATTGAAGGCGCTGGGCTGTCCGAACTGGCTGCTGGGGATGATAATGACTACGGTGCCCGGCATCCTGAATATCGGTATCACGCCATATCTTAGTTTTAAGAGTGATAGATACCGCAGTCGCTGGGGAAGACGGCTGCCGTTTATCATCTGGACGCTGCCTTTTTTGAGCATCAGTCTGGCGCTGCTTGGTTTCAGCGAGGACATCTCAGTGGTGCTTCAGCGTAACTCGCCGTTTCTTCAGCAGTTCGCTCCCACAACGATTGCCATTGGCGTTATCTGCGTCTTTATCACGGTATTCCAGTTTTTCAATATGTTTGTCAATACGGTCTTCTGGTATCTTTTCAACGATGTCGTGCCGCCGCAGTTCCTCGCACGTTTCCTGGGTGCATTTCGCATTGCGGGCACCTGCGCCGGAGCGTTGTACAGTTATTTCATCTTCCAGTACGCGGAATCAAACATGCGGGAGATACTCCTCGGCGCTTCAATCCTGTATTTCATCGGTTTCAGCACGATGACGCTACGGGTAAAGGAAGGCCAGTATCCGCCGATAGAAGGGGAAGCGGACAAAGACAATAAAGGCACTGGCGCAATTAAAACTTATTTCAAGGAGAGTTTTTCCGCCAAAATCTACTGGTTGTCGTTCCTATTCTTTGCTATCCAGTCAATTGGATGGAGCATTGGAACTTTCAATATCTTTTTCAACAGGGAAATGGGACTTTCTCTGAAGCAGTTGGGGCAGCTTGGCGCGATCGGTTCGGTGGCGGCGCTGGTAACGATGTATTTTACCGCGATCTTTGTGGACCGCTGGCAGCCGATGCGGGTGAACACCTATATCGCAGTTTTTGGTGTCGTATCCTGTTCCATGGGCTGGGTCTGGCCGTTTATCAACATTCCCGGCGACAGTTATTTCTGGTTATCTTTGTCAACCATCCTGATTACCTCTTTTCAGGGGGCGTTGGCCGGAGCCTGCGGATTTCCGATGCTGATGCGGCTGTTCCCGCAGTCCAGGTTCGGGCAGTTCTGTTCGGCCAATGCGCTGGTTGGCGCGCTGTTCAGGCTGCCTGCTGGAATGGCCGCAGGCTTTTTTATCGATATTGTCAGGTATTATTGCAATGGCACAGACTACGCCTACCGGTTCCTGTTTGCCTGGACATTGCCTTTCAATGCAATCGCCGCCGGAATCGCGGTTTATCTCTATATCTGCTGGCATCGCCTGGGCGGTGACGCCAATTACCAGCCGCCTACCCCCTGGACTGAAAGCAAATTTGAGGAGATGCCGATCATTCCCACGGTAGGCCCGCAATCGCGCTGGCTTAACATCGCGCTGCGGACGTTCGATGCACTGATGCTGTCGTCTATTGCGATTGTCCCGTTCATGATGTGGTGGATGTATCAGAAGCATGCCATGAAGGCTTTATTCTGGCATGGCT
>CAIPAT010000358.1 GCA_903863035.1 uncultured Lentisphaeria bacterium | reverse complement strand
TATTCGCCATATTCGCCATATTCGCCATATTCGCCATATTCGCCATATTCGCCATATTCGCCATATTCGCCATATTCGCCATATTCGCCATATTCGCCATATTCGCCATATTCGCCATATTCGCCATATTGTCTTTCGCTTTCAGCTCCCAGCGCTTTTCCCTGCCAGGAAACCGCTGGAAAAAGCCCATTGCAGATTATAGCCGCCGCAGGGACCGTCAAGGTCCAGCACTTCACCGGCAAAAAATAAACCCTGCACCAGACGACTCTCAAGCGTATCAGGATTGACCTTCTTCAGCGAAATGCCGCCGCGGGTGACCATCGCTTTGTCCCAGCCTTCGGTCGCTTTAATGGTAAACGGCATGGCCGTCAGCAAACGGCAGATATTCTCTCTTCCCGCCGCATTGAATTCGGCGGCTTTAACATCACCGATATTACCGGCCAGACCGCAAATAATATCCGCCAGCGCGGCAGGCACATGCATGGAGAGCAGATTGCGAATATGTTTTTTCCCGTTATTGCGCTGCCATTCGTCAAACAGATCCATCCAGTATTGAGGAGTACGCCCGGCAAACAGATTAACCGCAAGCGGCACCGTGGACATTGTTTTAAGCAACTGGGAAATTTCACCGGCAAAATCAATCACGGCAGGGCCGGAAATACCGTGATGCGTAAACAGCAGATCCCCGGCGGATGATTTTTTGCGATATTTCGGCAGGTCGATAAAAGCTGTAACGCTGGAAAAACTTATGCCGGAACATTGGGCAGGCCAGGTTTCGACTGTCCGCAACCCGGTCAATCCCGGCAGCGGCTCGACGATCTCATGTCCGGCCTGTTCCGCCAGCGCGTAACCAAATGTTCCGCCGCCAAGTTTAGGATAGCCCCTGCCCCCGCAGGCAACAATCACGCGGTCGGCAGCAACCGTTCCATCCGGCGTAACGACTCCAGCGACACGTCCGTCTGATATTGCCAAACGAGTTATTCTGGCTGACACATGGATATTCACTTTGAGCAGATCGCACTGACGCAGCAGAACGTTTAAAATATCCGCCGCCCGTCCGGATTCCGGAAAATAATGAAACCCGTCTTCCACAATCATCGGCACACCGTGCCCGGCAAAAAACAACCGCAGATTTTCCGGCGTCATGACACTCAGCGCCGGCAGCATGAAACGTCCCTGCCGTCCGAATCGTTCGGCAAACCCCGACGGCGGCAGCACATTGGTTACATTGCATTTCCCCCCGCCAGAAGCCAGCAGTTTAGCGCCGGTCTGCGACAGTTGTTCAAAAACCTCAACCCGGCAGCCGGCCTCAGCCGCAGCCATAGCGGCCATCAGTCCGGCGGGCCCTGCCCCGATCACCGCAATTTTTATTATACTATTTTTCAATTAGTTCCTTTAATTTAAGAAATTAGCCGTTAAAAAACCTAAATTTTAAAAATCCACCAAGAAATGCCTGTCTTCAGACCGGCATTTTCAATAAATTCATCATAACTGAATTCTTCTTGAGGCGTTCTGATGCATTCATTATATCGTCAATGAGTTCTCTATCAGAAAACTGCTTGTCAGAAGAAGCAAGGAGCCGTTCAAAAATAACCCTTACATCTCGCGATTCTTTCGGATGCTTTTGTGTTTGCCGGTTCGTTACATACCTTCAGGGATCGCCTCTCCGGCAATTCACAATCCTGCTCGTCTATTCTTGAATTTTCAACAGTGCAGAGTATATGTGCATATCCACAAAAGTTAACCATCAAGTAATTGTAAACACCACACTAATTTACCCCTTAAAACCCAGGAATCAACAGAGGCTCTAAAAACGGCAGCCTGGCTGTTTATGTTTTTCGTATTTTTCGCGTATTCCGCAACAAAAAGCAAATCATAATTTTTAGTCATAATCTTCTTCATGCAATTATTTTGCGCCCTTTTTGCGTGACAAATCTGCTATAGGTTATAGAATGTCACATTATGGAGACAGCACAAAAATCAATCAAAAAAATAGGAAAAACGGATATTATAACTGAATCAAAGTCAAGGCACAAGTTCAAAAGTTCGGAGTGCGAAAATTATGGTGCCAACCGTTCGGATGGCAATATTCTAGTATTTCCGGCACTCCCGGTATTCCCATATCAGGCCAAAGCATCGTATAAGGATGTCCAAAATGATTGTAAAACCGAAAAGGGTTGTGCTCAATGGCTCTCCAATGTCTTGGAATGCGATGTCTAAAATGTTTTCAGTCCGCATATGGCTTGCATCGCATTGGCCGGGATGTCCAGTAAGCCGGAAGTTTCCGGTCTCTATTCTTTAGAGATTTTGGCAAAAAAGAATTAAATAACTGGCAAGGACGTGATTTTGTGTTATCTTTTGGTCTTACCAATTTTTAGAAACGGCTGAAAAATGTTAAGGCCGATAAATCAGAAGCAGCAGCTTATTATGTAAGGAGTCAAAAATGAGTGTACCATTTAAAGTTGATCTTAAGGACAAAGTCGCGGTAGTTACCGGCGGCGGCGGCATTCTCTGCGGCGTCATGGCCAAGGCTCTGGCCGAATGCGGAGCGAAAGTTGCCGTGCTTGACCTGCGCGAAGAAAATGCCAATAAAGTGGCCGATATGATCAAAGCAGAAGGTTTCACCGCTATCGGAGTAGCAGCCAACGTACTGGAACGCGACAGTCTGCTCGCGGCGGAAAAGATCGTCTGCGAAAAGTTCGGTCCCTGCGATATCCTGATTAACGGAGCCGGCGGCAATCATCCCAAAGGTACTACTTCCAAAGAATATCTGTTCAAAGAAGACCTGGAACTGGCCGGTAAAGAGCTGACCACGTTTTTCGATCTCGATCCGGCAGGTGTCGGCTTCGTCTTCAATCTTAATTTTCTCGGAACTCTGCTTCCTACCCAGGTGTTCTGCCGCAAAATGGCGGAAACCCACGGCGGAGTGGTAATCAATATTTCCTCGATGAACTCGTTTACTCCGCTGACCAAGATTCCGGCATACAGCGGCGCCAAAGCAGCAGTGAGCAACTTCACCCGCTGGCTGGCAGTCCATATGTCAAAGGTAAACATCAGAGTAAACGCGATCGCTCCCGGATTCTTCCTGACCGACCAGAACCGCGCACTGCTGACCAATGCGGACGGATCACTGACCGCGCGCGGCAAGACCATCATCGCCCACACCCCGATGGGCAAATTCGGCGATCCGGAAGATCTCGTCGGCGCGCTGCTCTGGCTGGCTGACAATAAGGGAGCCGGCTTTGTTAATGGTACTGTAATTCCGGTTGACGGAGCCTTCTCCGCCTTCTCCGGAGTATAACGTTTATTTGTGATAAAAAACCGGGGCGGTCATATCGCCCGCCCTGGTTATTCAGAGATTAAAGAACATGATTGCCCTGATCGATTACAATATGGGAAACCTGCTGAGTGTTTCCAAGGCACTTGAATACGTCGGCGGCGACATCAGAATCATTGATACGCCCGCAGATATTGCCATGGCGGATGCTGTAATCCTGCCGGGAGTCGGCAATTTCGGCGACGGCATGGAACATTTGCGCGCCAGAGGCTTCGAGCAGCCGGTGATTGACGCGGTAAACAGCGGCAAACCGTTCCTGGGCATCTGTCTGGGCATGCAGATGCTGCTCGACGCCAGCGAAGAAGCTCCGGGCGTCAAGGGGCTCGGCATCATTAAAGGCAAAGTGATACGTTTCCCGGAAAACATTGAGAAAGTTCCGCACATGGGCTGGAACAGCGTCAGAATTGACCAGCAATGCAAAATACTTGACGGCGTCGCAGACGAGAGTTATTTTTATTTCGTACATTCATATTATGCGTGTCCGGAATCAGCGGATGCCGTCATCGGCAGTTGTGAATATATCAATCGTTTTGCGGCGATTATCGGCGGCAACAATATTTTTGCGACGCAATTTCATCCGGAAAAAAGTCAAAATGCCGGCTTGCAGATACTAAAGAACTTTGTAAAATATTCGTGATAGTGATATAATGAATGGTATTATTATTTTAAAAGCAGGAGTCATGCACAATGAATGATAAATTAAAGAATAATCCGCTGGTAATTGATATCCTTGCTTATCTGAAAGAAAACTTCGAAATTGAAGGGGAATCGGCGGAAGAACTGGTTGAAAGTTTTATCGAATCAGTCGCCGAACACATAAAAGAAGCAGATACCTTTTTAGAATCCGCAAGCTGGACAGATCTGTCCAGAGTCGGACACACGTTGAAAGGTTCCGGCGCAAATGTCGGAGCAAATGCGTTAGCCGAAGTCGGTAAAATGCTCGAATTTGCTGCCAAGGCCGAAGATGCCGCCGCCTGCGTGGTAAGCATCGACAAGCTGAAAGAACTGCACGCAGAGCTGAAATGACCGGAAAAATATCTGCTGCCGGACGAGAAGAATTATTGTCTGAAATATACCGTTTGCTTTATCAGAAATATGGCAGACTGCGATGCAAGCTTAATTACAGTAATCCATTCGAACTGCTGGTAGCAACAATCCTTTCCGCGCAATGTACCGACGATAGAGTTAATCAGGTGACGACAACGCTTTTCAAGATGTTTCCGGACGCTGCGGCGTTCGCTGCTGCAGAGACAGTTGACGTTGAAAATGCAATCCGGACGGCCGGTCTTTTCCGCAATAAAGCGAAAAGCATCACAACGGCAAGCCGCCGGATAATCGAGAATTGCAATGGAGAAGTTCCCGCTGATATGGCAATATTGACCAGCCTGCCGGGCGTAGGCAGAAAAACCGCCAATGTGGTGCTGGGCGATGCGTTCGGGATACCAGGTTTTCCAGTAGACACCCATGTCAAAAGAGTGCTTAACCGGCTGGGAGTAACTATTTCTGCCGATCCGGAAAAGATTGAAGCGGAAGTGAATGCCGCCATCGCCCCGGAATTATGGGTCAATCTTTCGCACTTGCTGATTACGCACGGACGAGAAACCTGCCGGGCGGGAAATCCTGACTGTGAGACTTGTCTGCTTCGCGCGATATGTAAATATTACAACAAGTAGGGGGGAAAGGTTGTCACGGATGACAACCCTCCGGAATTTAAACATAGATATTGAAGCTTAACTGTTTTTATAGGTAAATTATTATGAGCAAGCTGAAAAAAAGATTCCGTCAAATCCAGAAACTGCCTGACTGGCTGTTTATTCCCCCTGCCCTGCTGATTAAGTTTCTTAAAACTTTTATCATGCGCACTGAGGTCATTGATCCGTTCAATCTTATAGAGAACGCCCGCGGACATGTGACCGTAACCTGGCACAACCGTCTGCTCTTTTTCCCGGCGATGTTCCCGCCGGCTACCAGAAAACGCACCGTCGCAGTGGTAAGTCCCTCGCGCGACGGACAATATATTACCGATCTGATTTCGCATTTCGGTCTGAAAAGTCTGCGCGGTTCCTCAAATAAAAAAGGGGCAGTAGTCCAGCGCGAAGCAATCAAAGCGATCAACGATGGTTTTCATGTAAGTTTCACGCCGGACGGGCCGCGCGGCCCCAAATACCGGATGAGCCGCGGTCCGGTCCATCTGGCCAGCGTCACCGGCACACCGGTCATTCCGATCAGCATCAATGCCTCCAGTTACTGGCAGATCAAAAGTTGGGACAACTTCCAGATACCGAAGCCATTCGCCAAACTGACCATTATTTTATCCGAACCGATCAAAATCCCCCCGAACCTGACAGAAGAAGAACTGGAGTACTGGCGGACAACTGTTGAAGCCGCCTTGATGAAGATAACCGCAGACCGCAGCAAATAACGTTTCTGCCGAATAACCGGAATTAAATATTTTTTGATTGAAAGTGTTGAAAGGCAAGCTATAATTAAGCATAATCGGCATAATCGGAGAGTCCCGGATGGAAATCAAGCAACTTAATATTGATGATAAATTGACCTGTCTGGCGCTGACCGGAAGCCTTGATCTGGGCAGTGTCATGGCAGTAAAATCTGAATTTGCCAGGCTTGCTGCAAGCGGCAAACCGGTTCTGCTGGAAATGTCCGGGGTGACTTTCATAGCTTCCTGCGGCATGCAGATGGTACTGTCGGCCTTGAAGCGGATGAATACCGCTGAATTAAAAATGGCAGTGCTCAATCCGCAGCCAATGGTTAAAACCGCCTGGGAAATTGCCGGTATGATGATCGTCGTTCCAGTTTTCACCGACCAGGCATCGGCATTAGAATATCTGAACATAAAATAGGGCCCGGCGCAACCGGAAGTTCTGATTTTAAAGGAGCAGTAAAGGTGGGAAAAAGTCTTTCCTTAAAAATAGGCAATGACCTCAATGAGCTGGCCGTACTCTGCCGTGAAGTCCACAATTTCCTTGAAGATGAAAAAGTACCGGCGGCTCCTGTATACAAGATTGATCTTTCCATCGAAGAAATGCTGACCAATGTTATTAAATACAGTTATGACGATAATGACCGGCACGAAATCAGCGTTTATTTGCAGATAGATCCGGACCGGATACTGCTGGAAATGCGCGATGACGGACACGAATTCAATCCGCTTGAAGCGCCGCTGTCCGACTTGTCCGACGAAATAGAGCTCCGCAGGGTTGGAGGCATGGGTATTCATTTGACGCGCACGATGGTTGATGCCATTTCCTATTTGCGGGACGGCAATACTAACATGGTTGCAGTTTCTGTTAATATAAATTAAAAACAGCTGGTAAGAGCTTTTAAAATTGATTTTTAATTTTAATGGATTATTAGTAACAGACAAGCTTAATACAGTTCATTATTGAATACTTGTTAAATAACATAATAAAGAGAGCGATAAAATGAAAATTACACAGCAAGCACAGGATGGTATAATCAATCTGGCTATTGCTGGACGCCTCGATGCGGTTTCCGCAATAGAAGCAGACAAGGAATTTGCCAAAGTCATGGATGCCGGCAATGACAGGCTGCTTATCGAATTGTCACAATTGGAATATATCAGCAGCGCCGGCCTCAGAGTTCTGCTCGTAGTTGCCAAGCGCATTCAGCAAAAAGGCGGCAAGGTCGTACTCTGCGCCCTGGTCCCGAACGTCAAGGAAGTATTCGAAATCAGCGGATTCTCATCCATTTTCAAAATATTTGACACCGTTGAAGACGCTGCGGTATTTCTCAAAGGCTGAATTCTAAATTACACCATTTTATAAACCCGGCCGTGGCCGGGTTTGTTTTTTAATAGTTCCAGGCAGCCGGATCAAGCAAATAAAAATCTTTTAACTCCAGATAGAGCGCCGGATGCTTCTGCTGCATAAGCTTCGGACAGGAAAAGAATGCTTCGGTAGCCACCGCGAAAAACTCAGCCAGGCTGGATGCGCCGTATTCGCCAATTACATCTTCAATACCGTTTTCCGTTTCATCGCATAACTCATTGAATTCCTCTTCCATAATCTTATTCCAGTGCGCATATTCCTCGTGGCTGTGCAAAATTGGAATTCCGTCGGCCGCGCCATTAGCCTGATCGAGCTGATGTGCGAATTCATGCAGCACCACATTGTTGCCGATACCCAGTTTGCGGCTTTCGTATTTAACCGCATCCCAGGTCAGGACGACATTGCCGTACTCCCAGGATTCGCCGTCCAGCGCATTCTCATTACCTTGAATCACCTGATTCCCGAGCCGGCTGGCCCCACTGGCAATATAAGCGGAAGGATATACCAGCACAGAATTCAGCGTTGGATAACATTCCATCTTCTTATTGAGCAGCAGAATACATGCATTCGCCGCAATCGTGACTTTGATCTCGTCGGTAATCGCGAGTTCGCCGCAGCCTTCAAATTCCTTCTCATCAATGAAAATATTTATCCTGCCCTGCAACTCTTTTTTGAGCTCTTCCGGAATGAACCGGTAAAGCGCTACATTCCGCTGCAATATCCGCATCCACTCCTCCGGCAGATCGCGGACCATCAGGTTCTTTTCCCGGTTGCTGCGGAAAACAGCGCCGATAATGATTCCGATGACGATAGCAGCCCCCAGTGCGGCAAGCATTATGATCTCAATCGTTTCCACGTACTGTTCCTCTCAAAAATTTCAATAAAATAGATGTTATTAACACCTATTCAAGCAGAGCGCCAAAATATCATGGAGAATCTGTGATGTACCGGAATTTATCAGTTGAAAATTAACAATTGCTTACGATATCTGCCGGGACTGACCGAATGATATTTCTTAAAAGATTTATTAAAGTAATAAATATCGTCATAACCGCATCGCTCCGCTATTTCGGTCAGCGTCAGCAGCGGTTCTTTCAGCAGCCTTGCGGCTAATTGCATTCTCTCGCTTATTAAAAAAAATGTTGGAGATTGATTCATCCCGTCATGAAATAATTTGCGAAAATGAGAACAAGACAGCGACAGCCTTTTGGCCTCATATATAAAATCCCAGTTTCCAGCAGGAAACTGACGTATTTTTTCGACTAATTTCTTAATTCTATTGTCCATCTGCTCAAATTGTGACTGCTGCTTCTGTTCATGCAGCTGCAGCAGCATACCTTCAAGCATATTGGCCGCCCGGTCCATTCCCCATACCGGATTGTTCAGATAACTGATCAGTTCATCAAACGCAATTTTGAAGCGCACCGGATTATTGATCGGAATAACCGGAGAATCCGGATTAAAGATGCCGCGCTTGACCAATTCATCGCAAAACTGTCCATAAAAAGCAACATAACGATGTTTCCAGCTGCCATCATCATTGCTCTTCTTGCCAAATTGAAAAAGCGGACCGGGAAAAGTCAGCCACGCCACCGGACCGTCCAGTGTTACCGGCGGAGAATTATCCATACAGAATGTCAGAGTTCCGCTTTCCGCGAAATCCAGCACATAATAATCAAAATGTTTACTGACCCAGGTTTTGCACTCCTGGAGAGAATCCCAATGTAAAAATTTTATTTCAAAAAATATTGCCATAATAATCAGATATTACAAAAAATAATTTTTTACTGCATTTAAATAAGCTGGTTTTACATATATAATTTATTTATGCATTTTCAAGCATATATTACAAAATACATTAAAAGGACAATTTTACAATGGAAGCGATGAAAGACTATCTGAAGGTGGATGACGCATTACTTCGTCACATCAAAGATCTGCGCGCCCGTTATATTAAGCTTTATGAAACCCCGGATGATTGTCAGCCGGCGATCATTGTTAATACGCCGGTTGAATTGCCGTGCTGGGAAGAGCGTCTCGCTGACCCGATGGTAATGCTGCGCGCTGAACTTGATTCGCTGCGACCGCATTTTGAAATAGGCGATGACCGCGTACCAAGCATAAGAGTCCAGTTCGGAACTGCTCAGCCGGCAACCGCTTACGGTTGCGATATCTATGTTCCGCCAAACTCCCTGCCGGCGGCCGCCAGCCACGTGCTTAAACGTATTGAGGATGCCTATGACCTGCAAATACCGGATGTCAATGCCGGCTGGTATGGTAAACTGCATGAATGGACAGATATGTGGCTTGAGTTTATCCCGGAAGGCATTGAATTGCAGCATCCGGATATTCAAAGTACATTTAACACCGCGCATCTGGTTCGCGGCAATGATATATTTATGGACTTCTATGACAATCCGGAGGCACTGGGAGTGCTGATGGCGAATGTCACCGAGTTTATGATTAAAATCACCAGACTGTTAAAAAGTAAAATCAGCAGCGATACCAAATACTTTTATGACTGGGGCTGCATGTGGGCGGGAACGGCCAGAATCAGTAACTGTACCATGCAGCTGCTGCCACCGGAATTTTATCTGGATCATGTCATGAAGCACGATCAGCACTTCTTCGACGAAGTCGGCGGCGGGCGTGTGCACTACTGCGGAAACAGCCGCGAAATGGTACAAACATTCTTCAAGCTGGACATTGTCAGCGGGTATGATGTGATTGTGCCTTATGAAGCTGACCCGCTGGATGTCTGCAACGAGATTCCTGCCGCAAAAGTTCCATGGATACCGGTCGGCACTCGCGATTCGAAAGCATGTCAAGACATGCTGAACGGAAAAATGCCGCAAAAGCGCAATATCATCTTGCAGGCCGAAGCTCCGGATGTCGAATCAGCGAAGGCTTTGCTGAACGATTTGCGGTCAGCATTTGCTAAATAGATATATTACTGCAGGGTCATCGAACTGAACCTGCCGGAATCCAGATCAGGAACTCCGGTAGGAACGTCAAGCGCCGGCTGGCGGTCAACAGAGCCCCAGCGCCTGGAGAACGGCCAGAAGATCACGCTGGCCCTTCCGACAATATTTCTGCGGGGTACTGGCCCCCAGAAACGGCTGTCATAACTGAACATGGTATTATCGCCCATCATGAAATAGCTGTCCGCCGGCACCTGGTAGACGGTGTTATCAATCAGGAACGGGTCTTCGCTGCGATGTCCCTGATAGCCGCCCTTGCCGCTGTAAAGCTTGTCAAACTTAGAAGAAAAATCGGTAATCGGGTGAAAATCGTTCTCGCCTGCCGGTTTCACATAGAGCTTTTTATCGACGATTTTCAAGGAATCTCCCGGCAAACCGACCAGGCGTTTGATGTAATAATACCCTTTATCAGCAAGTTTATTCCTTCTGACCGGATCAACGATACCCTCGGTATTAAATACTACAATATCCCCGCGATTCAAACCTGTCATATGATGTGAATAACGATCAACAAATAAATGATCTCCCTGCGAATACCAGCCTTTGTTCAGATGATTGCCCTGAGGATCAGTCTTTACGGCGGAAAACAGCGGATATCGCAGAATTGCCGGGAATTTTGCAATCGTATCATTACTGGAGATATAATGGATGCCGTACAAAGTAGGCTGCATCGAACTGGTTGGAATCTTGAACGGCTGAAAGAAAATGCCGCGGATGCCGAAAGCGACTACCACCGCCACTGCGATAATATCCAGATATTCAGTAATAGTGGAATGTTTTCTATGGCGAATAAGCTTTACGAGCCGCTGCTGTCCTTCATCCAGGACTTTCTTTACGTCCTCGACGTTCACCGGCCTGACCGCGGCAACATCCGCCGCCAACGCCTGCAATCCGGTCTTCTGAGCACTGTTCAAAATATCATCATCAACGTGCAGGATGTGACAGACATGATGCTTGAAATGCCTGAGCTTTTTTTTCAGACTGCGGCGCTGAAAGAAATTCATGATCAGTCCCTTATTTATTCCTCATCGTTAGTTTTCAGTACTTCCACGAACGCTTCCTGCGGGATATTTACCTGTCCGATCTGCTTCATGCGCTTTTTGCCTTCCTTCTGTTTTTCCAGAAGTTTACGTTTACGCGTGATATCGCCGCCATAGCACTTGGCAATAACGTTTTTGCGCAGTGCCTTGATGGTTTCACGGGCGACGATCTTGCCGCCTACCGCAGCCTGAACCGCAATCGTGAACATGTGCTGCGGAATAACCTCGCGCAGCCGTTTAGCCAGCGATTTGCCGCGAGCATGAGCATGGTCGATATGCACGATTGAAGCGAAAGCGTCAATCGGTTCGCCGTTGACCATTATATCCATTTTAACCAGCTTGTCGGTGCGGTAGCCGGACGGTTCGTAATCCAGACTGCCGTAGCCGCGGGTGATGGACTTGAGTTTGTCGTGAAAATCAATCAGAATTTCAAGCATCGGCAGTTCAGCCGTAATAATTACGTGATGCCCGTCAACCGAATTAGTGGCGGTGCAAATACCGCGTTTGTTCATAATCAGGTTCATGATATCGCCGATGTAAATATTCGGCGACATGACTTTCGCAGTGATTAAAGGCTCTTCAATATGGTCAATGCCGGACGGGTCGGGCAGATGCACCGGATTGTCCACCTCGACCATCGAGCCGTCTTTCAGATAAACACGATAGATCACGCTGGGATAGGTGGCGATGATGTCCATGTCGTATTCACGGCGCAGACGCTCCTGAATGATCTCCATGTGCAGCAGCCCCAGAAAGCCGCAGCGGAAACCGAATCCGAGCGCCGCTGAAGATTCCGCCTGATAAATAAACGCGGAGTCATTCAACTGAAGTTTGCTCATGCTCAATTTCAACTGCTCGTAATCCGCCGTATCAATCGGATAAATACCGCTGAACACCATTGGCGTCACGGTTTTGAATCCCGGCAACGCAACCGTACACGGATTCTTTACGTCGGTAATGGTATCGCCGATCTTGGTATCAGCAGGACTTTTGATATTCGGAATGACATAGCCGACCGAACCGGGCGTCAGTTTGTCACAGGGCTTCATGTTAGGGCCGAAAGTTCCGACTTCCTTGATTTCGCTCTCAAGGCCGGTGCTCAGCAGACGCATTTTGGTTCCTCGGCTGAATTCGCCGCTGAACACGCGGATATATGTAACCACGCCGCGATAAGCATCGTAGTTGGAATCGAAAATCAGGCCGCTGGCTCCGGCAAAATTCATCACTTTTGGCGCCGGCACTCTTTTTATGATCGCCTCCAGCACTTCCGCGACGCCGGTGCCGTCCTTGGCACTGATCAGCAGCGCTTCTTCGCGAGGTATCGCCAGCACTTCTTCCATCTGCTGGTAACAGAGTTCGACATCCGCCGACGGCATATCTATCTTGTTGATCAGCGGAATCACCACCAGATGCTGACGGAATGCCAGAGTGACATTGGCCACGGTCTGGGCCTGAACCCCCTGCGTGGCATCAATCAGCAGCAGTGCGCCTTCACAAGCCGACAAAGCACGGCTGACTTCATAAGTAAAGTCAACGTGTCCGGGAGTGTCAATCAGATTGAGTTCGTACTCATGACCGTCATGGGCATTGTATTTCATCCGCACCGGATGGGATTTAATGGTAATCCCGCGTTCCCGCTCCAGATCCATATCGTCCAGCACCTGCTCCTGCAAGTCGCGCTTGCTGATCGTGTTAGTGATTTCCAGCAGCCGGTCCGCCAGCGTTGACTTCCCATGATCTATATGGGCAATAATCGAAAAGTTTCTAATTGATTTTAATTCAGCCATATCCAATCCAAGCAAAAATGCATTTTTATTATGTTAATTCCAAAAAACAAAGACTTAATTTAACCCGGAATTTCCTTTTTAGCAATCCGCGATAGCGAAAATACGCGGAATTTATCCAGCAATAAATATCCGCGATCCAGAATATTATCCAGGACAGGCAATAATAGACAGATGTCAAGCAGTAAGAATAAATTAACGGGAAAGCAGGAGAACATTTTACCACAGCGAATGCAGTCAAGGTTTTTTCCTGAACGCTTTTAATTTTCTGATAATTAAAATGCAGCCGGTCGCGCCCATTACTGCAATCAACGGAATAGTCGGCAGATGATAACGTGGAACTGTTATCGGCCCCGGCAGCAGCAGATAATATTCCACAAACGCCAGAAAAAAGAATATCAGAAAAATTTTCTTTTCAAGCAGCCAGACACCCAGCTGAACAAGGCATCCAGCGTAACAGCAGAAAACTATTATCAATGCCGGAATCAGTAATACCAGCAGCCATAATTTTCCGGCAAAATAATGATTTACCGCGGCGAATATTCCAAAACGGTGCATGACATCCAGCGTTCCCCGGTCGCTCTGCGTGAAACCGAGCAATTCAAAAAAAGTCGGCGCATCCGGCAGCATCACCTGCGGATTGAAATGCAGCCGCAGATAGGTAAACGGATGCTGCATAACCAGCTCCTTCAGTTTTTCCAGGCGGTAGTCAACTCTGCTTTTTTCATCAGGATATTTTACTGTATCAGCAAACTCATGTTCAAGTTCCTTTAGAATTAGCTGCTTTTCCGCTTCATAAGACGTGCCTTTTACCGCGGAAATAAGCATAGCCCCGTTCTGGTGATACATTGCCCCGGTGTTGGTATCAATGCATAACCCGGCCCCGGCATAACTGTTGCGCAGCATCCACGGAAAAATAACCGCCCAGAAAACCGCCGCACAGGCCAGCGCGGTTATAATTTTTTTCTTGAATTTTATGCCGGGAACAATCAGTATCAGAAATACCGCTGGAATGTACCACAAGAGGCTGATCGGACGAATCAGCGCCGACAACGCCGCCAGAATCACTCCCGGATAACACCAGCGCAAATCCTTGCGTACATAAAACAAACTGAAAAAATAGAGCTGCCATGCGATAAAAAAGGTGAAAAAAGAATCTGAAAGATACATCGGACTCATGGCCGCGGCAGTAATATTTAACGCGACAAATCCAGCCGCGATCATTCCGGCAAGATGACCCCCGAACAGCTTTCCGGTCAGATACACCGGAACACAAATCAGCGCCCCGACCATGCACATCGCCAGCACTGGAATCACATAATTTTCGCCGAAAAAATAGAAAAATACCGCCAGAAACACCGAGAAACCGGGTGCTCGACTCGCATTCGGGAATTTCGAGCCCGGGCAACCATAAAAACCGCCGTCTTCCGCCAAAGCCAGGGCCGGTTGAATATAACCTGCCGAATCCGGACGGCAGAAATGCCCTGGAGCTTTGTCCAGACCAGGCAAAGCAACGGCAACCCGGATAATCAGCGCCGCCAATACCAGAATCGCAACAGCGACAAATTGACGGCTGGCAGCGGTTTGCTTAATTCTTTTTAAAAACGAATCCATATTCATAAAATCTATATTTTCTCATAGCTTGTTTCAAGAATATGGACTTCAATATGAATTTTTCAATATGAATAATTTCAATTCAGTCAAAATCATATTTTTTGTGTAACAGGAAACGGCTGTTCAGCGATCGGAACTAAGACGCGCCGGAATATTTGGGGAAGTCGGCAGGTACGGTAACGCAACCGGACAGACGCCTTATAAAACCTGGTCTGACGACACCGCAATAGTATCCAGCAACATCGTTTTCCTGGGATATATTTTAATCGAATGCTTTCCCGGAACTAAATTCAACGCAGTTCCCGGTTCTCTTTTATTATTTGGAAAGCGGACTGACGCCCAAGCCCAATCAGTTGAATTTTCAAAGAAAATTTTCTGCGGGGTTTCGCCGTCAACCGCAATATAACCCGAGTTGTGTTCTGCTCCAGGAGCAGCCGGAGCCTTCACTCGCAAAAACACATAATATATGCCGGCGGACGGAATTTCAACCGAGAATTCGACAGCTTTCTGACCCGGAGCATCCCAACTCGCTTTATCGAAGTTATAATATTTACCAGATGTACATTTCGGATCGCTTCCAGTCGCAAAATCAGCGCCATCAGCTACTTTTACAATTGCACGGTCGCCGTTGCTCGCAGTAGCATAGACCGTCACCGGAACTGAAAATCCATTTCCCAGCCGCGCCAGGAACAATCCTTTCTGCAAACCGGCTTTCTTGATTTTATCCGGATCAGCTTTCACCGAGAAACAGACCGGTTTGCCGTTCTGGAAAACTCCCGCTGCCGGTTCCACTACAATCCAGTCAAAAGGTTGATTCTTTACAATCTTGAACTTACCAGTCCAATTTGAGCCGGGATTAACGGTAACATTAACTGTGTCAGAAGTTGACGTTTTATCTTTCAGGTTGACTTGCAGATTAAGCTGGCCTTTATTATATGACAACGGTACCGGACGGTACGGCAACATACCTGTTTTGCCGTATTCAAATGCTCCAATGTCTGCTTTGCCGTTTGTTCCTGGAACAAAATTTGAAATTGCCGTTCCCTCACCTATACCTCTACTGTCCGATGATAAGTTAAAATCTGCATTAGCCGTATTTTTAAATTTCGGCAGCGCAATCACCCCGTGCTTTCCCATGCCAGTAGCTGCTTTAAGGTAATAATTGTCCAGCCGGTCCTGATTGCACATCAAATCATAGTCAAAATCACACAACTGATTCATTTCACGGTCAGTGATCGGAATCAGGCGGCAGGCCAGCAGATTATTCCGGCTGTAACCATTAAACTGCCCCTTATTTTTATCCTCGCCAAACCCCACTGCAGCCAGTCCCTGCCCGTTGGTATATGCGGTGTTGTTAAAGAAGAATGTCGTACCGGATGTATAAGTGGACCCGCCGCCGTTCTTAAATACGGAACCGGCTGCATTGGTTACATCGCCTTCGTTTACGAAAAGATTATTATATACATAGGATGGACCAAGCATATTAGGGGCCAGGCTGATGCCGCACAGAAAGCCTTCCACTTTATTTTTAAAGAAACGGCAGTTCATCTGTCCGCCGATGAAATCATTATAACGCAAGACAGTGCCGCCGGCGGACATGACTCCGACCGCCTGAGTTCCTTCCGGATGGTAATAGAACCAGGAATTGGCGGTTCCGCGCGGGTCATGAACGTAACATCTTTCAACCACGACATTACCGCTTTTATATATATTGACTCCGTTATCAAAATCTATCTCACCGCCTTTTTCATCATAATACACGCCCTTCTTCGAGAAATCCTGCTTACCCTGGCGTCCCCAGCCGCTAATATCGCAATTGACAAGCCGGATATTATGCGAACGCAGAATATCCACGCTGTAGAGTTTTCCTCCAGTTATGGTCAACCCTTCCAAAATCAAATACGAGCAGCGCTTCATTTGAATAGCGGCGTCTTCAATCGCACCGCCGTCAATTACCGCTCCCTGATCGGCAATATACTTGATCCAGCCTTCGGGAGAACCATGTATTCCGGTAAGCGAAACCGGCCCTGCTTGAATTTCTTTTGTAATATTTACAATTTTTCTCACCGGAACATCACTGCTCCATGTTTTAAACTCAGACATGAGAATATTCAGGGTTTTGCCGTTCGAATCAAGGAATATAGGTTGATTGCGCGCTTGGAGGGAGGATTTCCCGGCGGAATTATGCTACTGCCTGGAACTCTGCTTTCATAATAGATATCAGTGAATATGTCGCCGCAGTCTTCTGACTGCGGCTTGTTGATTATGGCAATATGTCGATGATGACAAATTCAACCGAAATTATCCGATCAGTCAAAAATTAACGGGTTATCCCATCCTTGACTTCGGCAAGCCATGGATAATCGAGTCCATTAATTTTCCATTCCATCCATTTGACATCGTTGACAAACAGCCGCAGCGGTTTGCCGCGCAGTTCGTCAGGAATCTTCAGAATGAGTTTTTGCGTACAATATTTACCGCCGTTGTCGTTGCGCCAATTCATCGGCACTGTCCAGGTTTTGCTACTGATTACACGACCGTTTTCGTCTTCCAGCGCTGCCCCGGGAATCTGCCCGGCATAGCCATTGTCATCATATGGCCAGCGGAATTCCAGCTCAATCTGCCCGGCAGCCGGAGCCCGCAACCAGAAAGATACCGGATTAAAGCGGCTGTAGCGGCAGAAGAACCAGCGGTCGACATTAAGACGGGCCGGGACTGAACACGAGAACGCGCCCCAGCAGTCATTAATGAAATTCAGTTCCAATGTGTATTCTCCACTGGCGGCCGGCGATATTTCAATCACTTTCACTGCGCACTCTTCCTTACCGCCTTCGAGTTTGCCTTCTGCTGCAATTTTGCCGGCAGGTCCGGTCAGGCGATAGCTGACGGAAGGCTCCAGCTTGTATTTAAAAATTGTCTGGGAGCGAAACTTCAGCTGCTTGTAGATTCGTAGAATGAATGGTTTGCCGCCGGGAATTACGAAACGGAATGAATTAGGCGCAGAATCGGCAGGCATGACGCCGATAAGACGATTGATGCTGAATATACTTTCCGGCAGATCAGTAGATTCCTTCACTCCAAAACGTGAAAGTGCATGTAGATAAGGAGCGGCGGTTGAAATACTCCAGTCGGCGGGCGTCATGGCAACGCTGTAGGACGGCAGAAAGTAATCGTTGGCCGCAGAAAGATAACCTGGATCTCCGGTACGTTCGGCAGCCTCGCCAATTGCTTTAAAGAAATGCCAGTTGCGACCTTCGTCGATATCAATATTGGCTTTATTGTTCCGGCAGGCTTCAGTTTTGGCGCGAATACTGGCTGAATCAGCATCCAGACTGGCGGCGTACTTTTTATCTCCCGTCACTTCGTACATCTTCGCAAGGCATTCCAGGCTGACTGCACCATAATAGCCATATCCGATATTTGATCCTGCACCAAAATTATACTGCCGCTCAAATCCCTGCCTGAACTGGACAATCCCGGTCAGACCGTAGAGCTCGGCGAGATGAAAAAGCAAGCGGCAGCGCTCACGTCCAGGCTTGTAATTAATACCGGACTTGGTCATCAATTCGGCGGCGGAGGCGACAGCGACATCGAAAGAGCGGCGGTCGCCAGTCAGCAGATAGTGCCAGAGCAAGCCGGACTGCCAGAAATGTCCGGTATGGTAATTATAGCAGGTATGAGTTCCGGTACTGTGCGTGTGACGGGCAGCGGCATCTGCTCTGATGTGACAGACATCGATATCGCGTGAATGCAGAGTGGCAGCCATGGACAGCCGGTATATTTCAGGATCTCCGGTACGCAGATAGCGAATCCAGAGGTTGTCCACCGCTTCGGTTTCGTGATTGGCGCAATAAGCCGGAGAGCCGAAATCGCCGTAGTCGAACATACCGTTAAAATCACTGACCGCCTGGAAACGTTTGATCTGGTCAAAAATACGATCTTCAATAGCGGAAAAGCGGGGAAATTCCAGCCGTGCCTGGTCGGCACTGATGAATCTGCCGAATACTCCGGTCGCAGACACCCAGACTGGATCCGGCAGCAGCAGCAACGTAAATTCTGCCAGTTTGCTGCTATCTTCAGCTCCGCCCAGCGGTGCATATACCATACGCAGCGTCGAAGCCAGACCGAATGGAAGCGCAAGATCCTTGACCCCGTCAGCAGGCCATAGATAAACACTCAACCGGTCAGGTTCAGCAGCAAGTTCTTTGGGGTTCAACTGCCAGAAACCAGACACCGCCACGACGGCATCTCCGCTGGTTGCCACTCCGTTGGCACGGGTATTGGCCAGCCGTTTTTCGCCACCGGGCAGACTTAACAGGGCATCGTAGCTTGTTTCGCCGTTACGCTGCCGCAACTGGGTCAGCGCGGCACGCCCGGCAGTACCGGGAATTTCCAGAGCAGCGGCATCGACCAGACCAAAAGTGCGTTTGCCGTTTCCCGAAAAAACTGGAAGCCGCAACCCTGCCGACCTGACAATCAGGTCAGGCGGCGCTTCCTGATTCGTCAAAGTATATTCAATTATGAAATATGACATCCCTTTGAAGGCATAAATCCGGACATCATAGTCAAGCAGGCGCTTGCCGGTATTGTCGCAATGCTTTCCAGCCACGCGAATCACCGCACACTCGGACCCGTTACTCTCGATACTGCAGATCGAAGGGGCGGCAGCCCCAGTGGAGAATTCCCGGTCACCGGAAGTGACAACGAATGCTCCGGCATCGGCAGCCGCGATAACAGCGTGACCGGAATTGTCGCGGATTTCGTCAAACAGACGGAAGTGTGTCTTACTAATCGCGGCGGTCACGGCACCAGTGGCGATGACAATGCGGTCACCCTTTAGCGCGGCGAGCGGCTTACCCGCCGGAACCGGATCTCCACCATATTTCAGAGTATACTGGCGACTCCCGCCGGGCTTGATTTCCGCCTGAAAATTGAGCAGAAGCGAAACGATGCTGCCGTCGGTATTGCGCCTGGCCAGAACAGCAGTCTGGCATGGAACAGTTTGTCCGGCGGCATCGGTCAGAACCGCACGTGCCGGATCGAACAGTTCGCCAGGCGGAAACGGCACGCCGCTCCTGACCGGCTGGAGCCTTGCAGAAGAACCAGCAGGTGCGGTAAGAGTAAGTTTCACTTCACCGGATTTGCTCTGACGCCCGGCGGCATCGGCAGTGTCGCTGCGTGGATTCAACTTATAGCTTCTCATCATGTCAATGTCCCATCGCGAATAGCGCTCCGGCGAATACGCTGACGCCTGGTCTTTGTCCAATTCCAGTTGAACAGCATCAACCCACAGCGGCGATGTGCCTGAGTTACGGACAGCGACAGTATAGCCGGAGCTCCATTCCTTGCGCTTATTGACAAACGGCATCGTTACCCGCTGCCACTCTGAGGTCGTGATGAATTTGCCGGAGGTAGACGCAGGACTCAGTTTGCCGCCGTGGAGATCAAACGTGACCGCGCTGACTTCAAACTCGGCCACCGTTCCGGGAGCACCTTTGATACTGGCTGAGAATACTCCTTTCTCGGCATATCGGTCAGTCATTTCGAAGCGCCATACCGCTCCAGGAGCGAGCTCCAGCGCCCGCTTGCCGTGAAAGTGTTCCAGTTCAGTAAAAGTCAGTCCGGGAACCGCAGAATCAAGGCGGTATTCGCCAATCTGATGATACACCGGGCGATATTCACGTAATTCTTCAAAGCTGGAATCGCTGATCAGATTTTCAGTCTGCTTCTCCGCAGCATTAATATTGAGACCGGCTAAAACCAGAAGAAGAACGGAAGTGAACAAATATCTTGACATATATCCCCTTAATTGATGTTCATTAATTACCGGAAAGAGCATGTTATTGTCAATATCCGCGCCAGATAATATCAGAAGACAGCCTTGACAAGTTCTTATAAGGCGTGTTCAAGGATTGCACATGCATATCGAGGTAGAGAATATTGACCGCATTACCATGCCTAGCCGCCGCATTCATGACATGTGCAATATTATTCGTACTGTTGTCCACCCGGTACGGAGCGGTATCATTATCTGATGCCGCGGAATCCATGAGCAAGCCCCGTGCTGAAACCCGGTTATAGTTCTTTACTGCTCTGCTGACGCCGGTCAGATACAAGTTCAAGGCGTAACTGTAGTCGAGTTCCGGACTTCCCGTGCCGCAAGGTTTTACATGAGGGGGGCAGATCAGGATTTTCTTGTTACCTTTGTTGAGATATTTACCGAGCCACAATTCACCGTAATCGGTCCTTATCCAAGGCCTGTTTCCCGGCAGATAATTAATCATATAGCCGTTAAAATCATCAATGTAATGAGTGAACATCACTCCAATTTGTTTTTGATTATTTACGCAGGAAATCTTCTGCGCTGTAATGCGGGCCTTGGATAAGGCAGGCAGCAGCATGGATGCAAGGATGGCGATGATAGCGATCACCACCAGGAGTTCGATTAAAGTAAAACCTCTAAGCATCAACGAGTTGCGACTTATCGGCTCTGCCTCATCGACCAAACCGTGCGTGCGGTTTTCCCTCACACGGCTTTCCCCCTGTTCTTCTTCG
>CAIPAT010000357.1 GCA_903863035.1 uncultured Lentisphaeria bacterium | reverse complement strand
TCAGCAATGCAGAGGAGAATTTTTGTCATTCCATCCGTCAAAAAAAGTTTTGGAGGAGGGATGCAAGGGGGAACCTTGAACTGTCAAGGTTTCCACTGCAAACAAAAAATTGTTTCCCATTAATCGCCACCGGCGGCCCGCCGGGCGTGATCCAACGCCGAGGCGTTGGTCGCCAAAGGCGAAATCCCTAAAGCCGCTGCGTAGAGCGGCATTCCCAGGGTTTCCTTCACTCCCTTCATGTTCTTCATGGTGAAGTGTATTTGTTCTTTTTCGTGAATTTTCGTGCCTTTCGTGGTTAAAGTGTATTTTGGGTTGCGGCTATGCCGCGCTAAGTTCTTCATGGTAAAATGGTTTTTCTTATCCTGTCTATCCCTGTTAAATTACAAATTCCTGCGCTTTCAATTTATCACAGAAAATCGACGCGAAACTATCATATTCGCCCAGTCCTTTCAACACCGGCACACATTCAATGCCGTCGCGTTCCAATCGAACCCGCCACGACGCCTCGCCGTCTCCGGCTAGATCCTTTAACGCATGATTGCCGGCGGCAATCAGCAGCGGCATCAAATACGCTTTCTTAACGCCGCATGCGGTCAATTCCCGCCTGACGGAATCGAAGTCCGGAGCGCCTTTAAGCGTCGCCGTAAAAATCAAGCGGTCCCGCTGTTTAAGCGCACCTGCCAAAGTATTAAATACCTGGTCGCTACAGCCATCTGCATTATTATGTCCCATTAAAACTATAGCCTCATCCGTAGCTCTTTCCAGCGGCAACGCGTTTATTAAAGCTTTGACAAAGTTATCCAGGTCATCAACGGAATCCAGCATCGGACGTCCGACGCTGATTTTCATGTGCTTATTCTTCTCAACATTGCTCAGCACGGAATTATACTCCCTCCCGGCGGCAACAAACAACGGCTGCACCGCAATAGCGGAAAAACCTTCGGCCTGGATTGCATTAATAGCCACGCCGACCGTATCCGGCGCAGTAAATGCCCAGCGCACCGGCAGCAACGGAAACGCATCCTTCACCACCCGCTCAATATTGCGGTATGAGCGCAAAGCGCTTTCAGTAGTCGCCCCGTGCGCCGCCAGCAATATAATTGAATTTGAAATTTCGTCCATTTAAAATTTCCTTATTACTACAATATACGTGCTGAAAATATTTTTTTCAATAATTTTTTATTTCAATGTTTACTTTTATAGTAAAGATGTTATAATATATTAAACAAGCTCAATACAAATTAGTGATTATATAGATAAATTAAATGTTTACAATATTAATAATGTTTAAATAAAAACGGGGGGCAAAAATGAGTTATACGCAAATAAAAACACTACAGGAAGAATTGAAGAATAAGGGCCCGGAAGAAGTGCTGGTGCGGGTCAGCGAAGTGTTCGGCGACAGCATTTTATTTGCATCCGCGCTGGGTGCGGAAGATCAGGTGATAACGGATATTATCAGCCGCAGAGGACTGAAAATCCCGGTTATCACGCTGGACACGGGCCGCCTGTTCAACGAAAGCTATCAAATGCTGGAGGATATTGAAAAGAAATACGGAATCAGGGTGAAACTATACTTCCCCGATAGAGATGCGGTCGAAGCAATGACTGCCGGGTACGGGGTCAATTTATTCCGCGACAGCGTGGAAAACCGGAAGCTGTGCTGCCGGGTCAGAAAAATAGAACCGCTGCGTCGGGCGCTGGCAGGTTCCAAGGCGTGGATCTGCGGTCTGCGCCGGGAACAATCCGTAACCAGAAATGAAATCCAAACCATAGAGTGGGACGAAGCAAATCAATTAGTCAAAATTAATCCGCTGGCGGACTGGACGGAAGACCAGGTCTGGGAGTACATTAAGAATAATGAAGTTCCATATAACAAACTCCATGATCAGGGTTTTCCGAGCATCGGCTGTGCCTGTTGTACCAGAGCGGTAAAGCGCACGGAGGACGTCAGGGCCGGACGCTGGTGGTGGGAAACACCGGAGCAGAAGGAATGCGGACTGCACGTCGTTGACGGCAAACTGGTCAGAAAAGCATAGAAACCAGAAGTCAGAATTAACAGCCGGTATGACGGCATGACGGCATGACGGCATGACTGTAGAACCGTAAAACCGTAAAACTGGAAAAGGAGTAAATCCAATGTCAGAATACAGCCTAAGTCAATTAAGACAACTTGAAGCGGAAAGCATCCATATCTTCCGCGACGCGGTCGGACAGTTTGAACGTCCGATACTTTTATACTCGATCGGCAAAGATTCATCCGTACTGGTCAGGCTCGCCCAGAAAGCGTTCTATCCGGGACGGCTGCCGTTCAAGCTGCTGCACATCGATTCAACCTGGAAATTCCGGGAGATGATCGAATTCCGGGACCGGTTCTGCGCGGAACAGGGTCTGGAACTGCTCGTTCACCACAACAAGGAAGGCAAAGCCGCCGGGGCAAACCCGTTTGACTACGGCAGCAGAAAATATACCGACATCATGAAAACTCAGGCGCTGCTGCAGGCGCTGGACGAAGGTAAATTCGACGTCGCATTCGGCGGTGCCCGGCGCGACGAGGAAAAATCGCGGGCCAAAGAGCGGATTTACTCCTTCCGCGACCGCCACCATCAATGGGACCCGAAAAACCAGCGGCCGGAACTGTGGTCGCTGTACAACGGGCGCATCAATCCCGGCGAAAGCGTGCGTGTGTTCCCGCTGTCCAACTGGACGGAAGTGGATATCTGGCAGTATATCCGGCTGGAAAAAATTCCGATTGTCCCGCTCTATTTTGCCAAAAAGCGGCCGGTAGTCGAACGCGACGGTTCGCTGATCATGGTGGACGACGACCGGATGCGGTTGAATCCAGGCGAAAAGCCGGTTGAAAAACTGGTAAGATTCCGTACTCTGGGCTGTTATCCGCTGACCGGAGCAATTGAATCAAGTGCGGAAACGATAGAAGAAATTGTAGCGGAAATGCTGCAAACCAGACAGAGCGAGCGCTCAACCCGGGTTATCGACCACGACGGCGACTCATCAATGGAACAAAAGAAACGGGAAGGATATTTTTAATTATGGATATCGATAAATTTTTAAATCAGCACGAGAAGAAAGACCTGCTGCGGTTTCTAACCTGCGGTTCGGTGGACGACGGCAAATCAACGCTGATCGGACGGCTGCTGTTCGACAGCAAACTGATCTATGAAGACCAGTTGAGCGCACTGCGCCGCGACAGCGAAAAAAACGGCACCACTGGTGCCGGCGAGATTGACTACGCGCTGCTGCTGGACGGCCTGAAAGCCGAGCGCGAACAGGGGATTACCATTGACGTGGCGTACCGTTACTTTTCCACGCCCAAACGTAAATTCATTATCGCGGACACTCCCGGACACGAGCAGTACACCAGAAACATGGCGACCGGCGCCTCAACCGCGAATCTGGCCATTATCCTGATCGACACCCGTTACGGAGTGGTTACCCAGACCAAACGCCATGCGTTTATCATTTCGCTGCTTGGCATCAAGCATCTGGTGGTGGCCATCAATAAAATGGACCTGGTGGACTATTCGCAGGAAGTTTTTAACAACATCCGCCAGAGTTTCGCGGAGTTTGTCGAACATCTGGATATACCCGATGTACAATATATTCCGATTTCCGCGCTGAAGGGCGAGAATGTTGTAGAAAAGTCCTCAGTCATGCCGTGGTATCAGGGCGACTCGCTGCTGGAATTTCTGGAATCGGTAAATGTCGCCAGCGACCGTAACTTCACGGATTTCCGTTTCCCGGTGCAATACGTCAGCCGTCCGCATCTGGATTTCCGAGGCTTTGCCGGTACTGTCGCTTCGGGCGTGGTTAAAGTCGGGGATAAAGTCAAAGTTCTGCCTTCACTGAAGCTGTCAAAAGTAAAAAATATTGTTACCGCCGACGGCAATCTCCATGAGGCTTTTCCGCCGCAGGCAGTAACGATTGAACTGGAAGATGAAATTGACATCAGCAGCGGCGACATGCTGGTTCACGTCAACAATCAGCCTAAAGTAAGCCAGCATTTTGAGGCGGTCGTCATCTGGATGACGGACTCGCAACTGAAGCCGGGCAGCAATTATCTGATCCGCCATGCCGGGCGCAATGTCAAATCCAGGGTTGACACGATCATCTATAATATCGACGTCAACACCCTGCAGAAAAATAAGACTGAAGGTCTGGGTCTCAATGAAATCGGCAGAATAGTGGTTTCAACCACGAAGCCGCTGTATTTCGATGCTTATTCCAAAAATCACGAAACCGGCAGTTTCGTATTGATCGACCCGATAACGAACGCCACCGCCGGAGCGGGCATGATCATTGAGGGCGTATCTTTTGATTCCCAGCAAGACGATGGCGTAAAAGATACAGAGACCAGATTAAAAGATCATGTGGAGCGCCGGGAATTCTACTGGGAAACCGGACTAGTGGAAAACAAGGAACGAATATTGCGCAACCGCCACATGGGCAAAACGATAGTCGTCACCGGCAGCAACAATAACGCGGTTCAGGAACTGGCAACAAAACTGGAGCAGCGGCTGTTCCGGTTAAACATGAATTCGTACTTTCTGGGCATCTCCAGTATCAAAAACGGCCTTGACGCGGATATTCAGAACAATCTGATCGAACGTGACGAACGCGTCCGGCGGCTGGGCGAACTGTCCAGAATCCTGACCGATGCCGGGTTGATTTTCATCACTGCGCTGACCGATGCCGGCGATTATGAGTTAAACCGTTTAAAAGTCCTGAATTCGCCCAATGAACTGCTGATTATCAACGTGGATGAATCGAATTTTAAAACAGTTGCGGCGGATGCGAATCTGGCATCGGAAAACAGTCTGGAAAGCAACTTGCAATCCATTATTAAACTGTTGTCCGCCAAAAATATCATCCCGGAATATTGCATCTGATATTTGAAAAGAATTGAATGGTTTTATATTAAAAATATTATTTTAAGGAGATGTAATGAAAAACGGCGTCGCAGAATTTCACGAACTGTATCTTCAGCTTAAAACAAAAATTGACGAGTACATTTCCGGCAATATAACAGCTGACCAGCTTAAGCCGTTTGCCGCGCCGTTCGGAATTTACGAACAGCGAAACGGTTTGTTCATGGTAAGAATCAGGATTTCCGGCGGCCATATTATATTGAAAAACATCCGGGATATCGCCCGGATCATGGAGCAGAACAAAATCGGTTCCGCCCATCTTTCAACCCGTCAGGATATCCAGTTGCACGATGTTCCCGCTGAAAACATTTTTTCAACCATAGAAAGCTGCGACTTAAGCGGATTTCCGTTCAAGGGCGGCGGCGGCAACACTTACCGGAATATCATCGCCTCGCCGGACAGTGGTTTTGGTCCTGATTCAATTTTTGATGTCATGCCTTATGTGGATGAACTGAACAGTTTTCTAAAGAAATATGAGAAGGCGTTCGGCCTGCCGCGGAAATTAAAGGCGGGGTTTTTCAGCAACCAGTCTGAAGTCTTGAATGCCGCGGTTCAGGATTTAGGGTTTATCGGCAAAACCAGTGACGGCCGCAGAGGCTTTAAAGTTTACGGCGGCGGCGGCATGGGCCGGGAAAGTTCGCTGGGAGTGGTCTTGTTTGATTTCCTGCCGGATTCCGAAGTCCTCCGCTGCGCGGCGGCCATGACTGACCTTTTCTACGATCATGGCGACAGAACCAACCGCAACCAGGCCAGAATCCGCTATATTTTAAAGAAACTTGGAGCTGATGAATTTAAAAAGCTGTTTAACGAATATTATGCTAAAACTCCGGCTTATCCGTCAGTGCTGAATGCTGAGTCAAATTATGCGCAGCTGGCGGGAAAGTTCAAACGCGTTGAAACGCCGGCTGTTCCTGAAAACGGATATGATTCATGGAAGAGATACGCAGTAATTCCGACTAATTCAGGCCCGGATATTTCCTCGGTGCGGCTTTATGTGCCGTATGGCAATTTAACCGCGCTCCAACTGGTGAAACTTGCCGGACTCTTTGAAAAATTGAACAGCGGATTTGTGCGTCTGCTGCCGTCGCAGGATATCCTGATTCCGCTGGTACATGCTTCAAGTCTTGCGCAAATTTACAATTCACTGCTGCAAGATTTACCGGAAATTGACTTGACACTAAAATCATTCAAAGGTCATATTGTTTCCTGCGTCGGCTCGGGCGTATGTAAAATCGGCATCCTGAAATCTCCGGATATTGCCGACGCGGTCGCCGTCGAAATGGATAAACTGCTGCCGGTCGATACTCCGGAGAAAGTTAAAATATTGCGCACCCTGACTGATTGTGTAAGAATATCCGGCTGTCCCAATTCATGCGCCGGCCACCCCGCCGCCAAAATCGGACTGCAGGGGCAGAAAAAGCGGATTGGCGAAGCTGCGGAAGATGTATGCCTGTTCTTTACCGGCCTTTCAACTGATGAAAGCGATTTACGGCTATCAGCACCGGCGAGTGAAAATGAATTCGTCAAAATCGCGGATATCCCGTTAAAAATAAAATCTTTATTAGTCTCATAGTTTTTCATAACGCTTGATTTCCTGAACGACAGAAGTTATGCTATAATATTGAGTAATTAATATTTCAGCATAACTTTTTGCCGTTATTTTCTCTGAAGAGCGATTGCCGGAGATAAACGGGAACAGGATGTTTATGAACAGGCAACTTAATCTGCTGCTGGTAGAAGATTCGGAAAGCGACGCTGCCATGATTGTCCGTTTGCTGGAAAAGGCAGGTTATAACGTTAATTGGAAACTGATTGCAGATGCCGGCCAAATGTGCGCCGCACTGTCCGGGCAACGATGGGATGCGGTAATTTGCGACTATAATCTCCCGCAGTTCGATGCGTTATCCGCACTCACACTCACTCAGCAGTCCGGCCATGATATCCCGTTTCTGATCGTATCCGGTTACATCAGCGATGAAACTGCCGCGGAATTGATGAAGGCCGGAGCAAATGATTATATCATGAAGGACAATCTTGCCAGGCTGGTGCCTGCGCTGGAACGCGAACTTCAAGATTCAAAGGCGCTGCGGGAACAGCTCCTGACTGAAACCGCGCTGGAAGAAAGCGACCGGCGCTTTCATGTGGCTTTTACAAATGCCGCAATCGGAATGGCTATAGTATCACCGGAAGGCAATTACCAGAAAGTCAATAATGCGCTGTGCAAACTGACCGGTTATTCGGATAAAGAACTGCTCTCCAGGAATATCCTGGACATAACTCACCCGGATGACCGGGCGAACGACCTGAAAAAAATAGACAAAATACTGTCGGGGGAAATCAACCATTATCACCTGGAAAAACGTTATATTCACAAGCGGGGGCAGGTCGTATGGGTTCTGCTGAGCGTTTCACTGGTCAGAAATAAGAACAATGAACCACTGTATTTCGTTTCACAAGCCCAGGACATCACCGAAACTAAGAAATATGAACAGGAACTTCAGGAATTGAATGTGTCCAAGGATAAATTCTTCTCCATCATCGCCCATGACCTGAAAAACATGTTTAATAATATTCTCGGCTTCAGCGATTTGTTGAAATCGGAAATCAAGACCAGCGATACCGCTACCATCGAGCAATATGTCGACATGGTTAATTCGTCAGCGCATCAAACCTATGCCATACTCGCCAATCTGCTGGAATGGGCAAATTCGCAACGCGGCAAAATACCGTTCAATCCGGCACCAATAGCTTTACGCGAACTGCTCAATGAAGAATTGGATGTTCTGCGCAAGAACGCCGCACAAAAAAATATCGAATTAAAAATTCGCATCCCTGAAAGCTTGACCCTGACGGCAGATAAAGATATGCTTAAAACCGTTTTGCGCAACTTGATCTCAAATGCCATTAAATTCACGCCGAAAAACGGCAAAGTAGAGCTGCGTGCCACGCGCGGCGAGCAGCAGATTGAAATAGCTGTTCTCGACAATGGCATCGGCATGAATAAAAAGGATCTTGACAAGCTTTTTAAGCTTGATATCATCAACTCAACACCCGGTACAGAAGATGAAAAAGGAACCGGGCTTGGACTGATACTATGCAGCGATTTTGTGAAAAAGCATGGTGGTGAAATCTGGGCGGAAAGCGAACCGGGCAAAGGCAGCACCTTCAAATTCACCATGCCGGAATAAAGTCAGAAAAATGAATGCAAAATTTACCACCAAGCACCAGAAATACAGAGATTAATGCCTTTGTCTCATTCTGACTCCAGAATTCTGACTTCTGACTCCTGCATTTTATTATTGCGCTTTCCGGTTCTTTTGCTTATAAGCATCATATTCCGCCAGCGTTCCGGGGAAGTCAACGACCTTGCCGTTATCAATATCGATGATCCTGGTCGCCAGACTGGTGATGAATTCCCGGTCATGGCTGACAAATATTATTGTATCGGTAACCAGGGAAAGCGCATAGTTCAGCGCCTCAATGGATTCAAGATCCAAATGGTTGGTCGGTTCGTCCAGTACCAGCACATTGCCGGCTTCAAGCATCATTTTGGCGATGATCAAACGGGCCTTTTCCCCTCCTGAAAGCACTTTTACCGGCTTATAAACTTCATCCCCGCTAAACAGCATTTTACCCATAAAGGAACGCAGTTCCATTTCGCTGAGCCCGGTTTCCGGACTAAAATGCGCCAGCCAGTCAATCGACCGATCCTCGGTATTCAGCATATCGGAGGTGTCCTGCGGGAAATAACCTATTTTCACGGTTTCCCCATGCACGACTTCGCCGTTGCACGGCTCAATCAGTTTCATCAAAATCTTCAACAGGGTTGTCTTGCCCGCGCCGTTGGTTCCGATAATCGCGATTTTCTCATTATTCGCACAGGAAAAATAAAGATCTTTGAACAGGGTGTGATCATAAACTTTATCGATTTTCTCAGCTTCAATGACTTTTTCGCCCAGCCGCTGTCCGGCAGTGAAACGGATATAAGGCGATACGCGCGAACTGGGTCTGATTTCATTGAGCTGAATCTTGTCCAGTTCCTTCTGGCGCGATGTCGCCTGCTTGGCTTTGGACGCGTTGGCGCTGAAACGGTTGATAAAACATTTCAAATCTTCAATCCGCTTCTCTTTCTTCTTGTTATCCTTCAACTGTAATTCGATCGCCATGGCGCTGGCGGTCATGAAAAAGTCATAGTTGCCGTTAAACAGACGGATTTCCTGGTAGTCCAGGTCCGCGATATGCGTACATACTTCATTAATGAAATAACGGTTATGCGAAATCACGATGACCGTGCCTTTATGCTGCTGTAAAACTCCGCAAAGCCAGTCAATACTGCTCATGTCAAGATGGTTGGTCGGTTCGTCCAGCAGCAGAATTTCAGGATTGTAAAACAGCACCTGGGCCAGCAGTACACGCAGCTTGAAGCCGCCGGTCAGGGTTGACAGCGGCGCATTGTGTTTGCTCTCCGGAATGCCCAGACCGACCAGCAGCTTGGCCGCATCAGCCTCCATCGTGTAACCGCCGGCGTTGCCGAACAGATCTTCAATGTCATTGGCCCGGTTCTCCTCCTCTTCAGTCAGCTCCGACTGGGAGAAAAGATATTCCCGTTCCTTGTGTATCTTCCAGAGATTCTCGTTGCCCATGTAAACGGTGTCGAGAATGGTTTCATCTTCATACTTGTAATGGTCCTGTTTCAGATAACCCACCCGGCAGTCGCGGTCAATCACGACTTCGCCGGTTGTCGCCTGCAACTGTCCGCTCAGAATCCGCATGAACGTTGACTTGCCGGAACCGTTGGCGCCGATCAGCCCGTAACGGTTGCCCGGAGTAAATTTTACAGAAACATTTTCGAACAGTATCTGCTGTCCGATTCTCATCGAAATATTAGCTGCTGCTATCATTAAAACAATCCTGTGTTAAATTTTAAAATTACGCCGTGTAAAATACTCTTTTTTTCCGAAATTTCAACTTCATAACAGCTTTTCGTTGAGACATTTTCAAGGTTGCGGTTGCCATGAAGTAAAAATCTGGCATGGAGGCAGGCATATTCGCAGTTATATTACTTTCCAATCTCTTTCATCCAGTATTTTTCGGAAATGCCTTTGACAGTTCCATCTACTGTTCCGACGTTGCCAAAATCCTCATGATTGCCGAGTTTATCATACAGAATGGGAGTATTCGGGGCGGATTTCTCATTCAAGCCGCCGATGTAAACATAATCAACGGTATCTTCAGTCAACGGCTGTGTGCCTTTGCCTCGCACGGTGTTGGTGCGTGGACATATATATATGACACGAAAGTCAAGGTAGCCGCATTTTCTCAAATACTCCAGTCCGTCAGCTCCATTCTCAGGCGGGAAATATCCGGAATAGTCCGCAGCGTATTGCTGTAATGCAAGCCGAATATTTTTTATATTGCTTGCGCAGGAAATGCGCTTAGATTTTTCTCTAGCCACTCCTTCAGCCGAGTGACAATATACTATAAAGGTTCCATGAATTGAAAATTGCTTGTCGGCGACGAGGGATATCTTGCCCGCACCCCGCCACTTTTTGCCGTATAGTTTATCGACTCAGCATCACCGCCGCCGGAACTGACGAACATCCGCTTAAAATTGTTAAAGCAAGCCGGTTTTTTCACACCATTCAAGCGCGTCGGCAAGTCCTTCTTCAGCCGTTTTACGCGGGACGTAGCCGAAAATTAGTTCAGCCTTGCCTATGTCAAAACACATGTGTTCCAGCAGGAAATCAAGCCGGTTTGTCCAGGTTATTTCCGGATATATCTTCATAAGTTCTTCCGGGGAAACGCGTCTTATTTCGGATTTGCTGTTAAGAAATTGCATGGCGGTGCTAAGATAAGTTCCGAGCGTTATAGCCTTTCTGCATGAGATTATGAAAATCTCGCCGCGCACTTCGTCCGGATAATCCAGAGCCTTCACAAACGCGCCTGCCAGATCATCATTATAACCGGATTGAAGCAGGATGTGTTCACATGGCGCAATAGAAATACTTTCGCCCGATTTGAGCTTTTTAAAAAACGCGATATCGCGTGCTCCCCATAGTTCCAGCGGCACCCTGCCGGGGCCGATGATATTAGTGGGACGGAGTATGCTCACCGGGAAATCTTCAGTTTCCCAAAGTTCAATTGCGCGGGCGTCCCTTACACATTGCTGATAAAAATTTACCGGAGTTTTCTCGCGCCATGGGTGATTTTCATCGGCGGGAAAGTAACGGAGCGGAACAAAAGTGCCGGTTGAACTGCAAAACAGGACATTCTCGGCCTTCTTCAGATATTTGCTGCACAGTTCAACATCATTGATATTCGGGACTGAATTAATCACCGCGTCATAATCAAGTTTAGCGACAGTGTCCCTGATAAAGCTTTCATCTGATTTATCACCGCAAATCATTTGAACTCCTTCCAGTTCAACATGTTCATTGCTGTTTTTACCGCGGCTGATGCCGATAACTTTGTGTCCGGCACGGACACAATCGCGCGCGATTCTGCCACCGATTTCACCGGTGGCGCCGAAGACCAATACTTTTCTGCTATTCATTTATACCTTCCTATTTTATGTTAAAAATAAAGTTTTATTTAGCGCTGTTCAAAAATAACCTTTACATCTTCGCGATTCTCCCGAATACCCTTGTGTTTGCCGATTCGCCATGCTCTACACGGCTGAAAATTTAACATAGATTGCGAAAATTTTGATAATTGGTTCGTATTTTGCGAGGCTGCCGATACCTGGATATCGAAGGCCTCGAAGAGTGCGAATCCAAACTCGAAAAGATCGCAATACCGCAATTGCGGTACGAGCATCTTGCGCGGCTGTCTATTTTAAAATTTTCAGCAGTGCAGAGCATACATATTATATTTAAAACATATTGCCAAGCATATATTACATCAAGCGCAATTTTTTTAAATGAACTTTAATTTTTTAATGCTTAAATTAAGGAATAGACTAACGCTATAACGTTCAAGATTACAAATAACCGGCGGCAGCAAATTGAGTGCAGGAGGATAGCAGCAACGCTTATCCTCAAAAGTTAAAAACGGAAAATCATTAAAACAGTATGCAATGGTGGTGTTCAAAATCATCAACTGGTGCTCGTGCCGGGAAATGCTATTTGACAATACCTGGCAGAATTTGAGTATTCTGCCATTTGTCGTTTTGGTCTTTGACGAAAATGAAAGTTACCGAAAACGTGGCGGGGGTGTTTTTCTTAAGCTCGATTTTGCCCAACACCGGATCGGTCAAAATAATATCGCGGTTGCTGAGGAAAGTCACTTCCGTAAGCCAGTTGAATCTGGTTCTGCTGCCGGAAACAATGCCGGTATGTTTGCAGATAACGGCGGCTTTTCCGGCGTATGCCGAGTTGTAAGCGGCTTCAATCTGCATGGCGGCGGCCTGACGGTCAATCCGGTAGTAATAATGCATGAACAGCACAAATGCGGCGACAATTACAAAGAAGATCAAAGTTGTCCGCAGGAATTTCAAAAGTTTCTCTCCTTGCGGTGGCGGTAAACCGATTGCAGGATGCCCAGACAGGTCATGGAGAGCAGCATAAACGACCCGCCATAACTGACAAACGGCAGGCATACGCCGGTGACCGGATTGACGCCGATGCTCATGCCCATGTTGATGAAAGAATGCGCGAAGAAAATACAGGCGGTACCTACTCCGATAAACCGGCCGAAATCATCGGGAGCGGTAAATGCCGTCCGCAAAATGGAAAAGGTGAGCAGAATATATGAAATGATCAGTACCATGCATCCGGCAAAACCGGTTTCCTCCGCGATTACGGAAAATATAAAGTCATTATTGGAAACTGTTTGCGGCAGAAATCCCAGAGTGTTCTGAGTGCCTTCGCCGATGCCTTTGCCGGTGGCGCCGCCGCTGCCGACTGCGAGCCGGGCCTGGAACTGGTTGTACCCGCGGTGAGTAATGTCGCGTTCAGGGTCGAGGAAAGTAAGCAGCCGTTCTTTCTGGTAGGTTTTCAGGAACGGGTAGTACTCTCCGACTTCATTGATGACTTCGGCGGTGATGATTACTGCAAGAATAGCCCCGGCAGTGATGATGTATTTCCACTTCAGCCCGGAGACAAAGATCAGGCCGATGAAAATCGGGATCAGGATTATCGCGCTGCCGAGATCCGGCTCTTTGGCAATCAGCAGGAACGGGATAGCGACCAGCAGCCCGGCCCAGGCCACATACCTGAATTTATTGATATTGAACGCCGGCAGCGTCATGATATAGCTGAGCAGCAGCAGAACGGCAAGCTTGGCGAGTTCAGACGGCTGGAGCCGGATTCCGGAGCCGAAGTCCAGCCATCTTCTGGCCCCGTAGATTTTAAGCCCGAAAACTAACACGACAACCAGAAGGATCATGCATAAGACATAGAATACCCAGACCAGCGGCTTCAAATCCCGGTAGTTGGTGCAGGCCATTATTGTCCAGAAACAAGTCCCCATGACAATCCACTGTACCTGTTTCAGCCAGAACTGTGAGGCGGAAACAGTTCCGACCTGCTGCCCGGTGGAATAGATGAAAATCAAGCCGATAGCCAGTAATAGAAGCACGGAAATTATCTGGAGATAGTCAAAACTGGCGACATAATTAATGACACGTTTGAGGAAAAAATCGTGGTCCGATTGCTTTTTCACCATAAATGCCATATTCTTCATCAACCGGGCGGAACCCGGTTGCCCTTCACCTTAACAGCATTTTTTCAACATATCCCGGAGCTGGAATGAAACCTTTATCAGGCCATAAATGTCTGTTCACGTTTCGGTCCGACGGATATGATCGCGATTTCCGCACTCACCAGTCCTGCGATTCTTTCCAGATATTTTCTGGCATTTGCGGGAAGATCGTAGTAGCTGCGGACATCCGCCGTGCTGCATTTCCATCCCGGCATAGATTCATAAACAGGTTTGACTTCATTCAACGCTCTGGTATCCGACGGCATGTCTTCGGTGATTTGCCCGTCAACTTCATAGGCGGTACAAATCTTCAGTTCATCAAGCCCGTCAAGTACGTCAAGTTTGGTGATAGCCAGCTTGTCCACGCCGTTGATCATGCATGAATAACGGGAGGCGACGGCATCGAACCAGCCGCAGCGTCTCGGGCGTCCGGTGGTAGCGCCGTATTCGTTGCCGACCTTGCGCAGGTTCTCGCCGGCAGCATCTTTTAATTCGGTGGGGAACGGTCCCTCGCCGACTCTGGTGGTATAGGCTTTCATCACACCCCATACCGAGGTGATATATTTCGGAGCGATACCGGCGCCGGTACATGCGCCGCCGGAAGTGGTGTTGCTGCTGGTGACAAACGGGTAAGTTCCGTGGTCAATATCCAGCAGCGCGCCCTGGGCGCCTTCGCACAAAATATTCTTACCGGCCCTGGCGGCGCGGTTTACCGTCAGTACGGTATCGGTAATATACGGGTTCAGGAATTCCGCAGCGGCTTTTACTTTCTGCCATGCGGCGTCAACATCCATTTCCGGTGCGCCGTGGCCTTTGAATATACAGTTGTATTTAACGGCCTGCTCCCGGAAAGTTTTTTCGAATTCTGCGAGGTTCTGCATCTGGATGGCCCTGATGCCGATCCTGGCGGCCTTGTCGGAATACGCCGGACCAATGCCGCGTTTGGTGGTGCCGATCTTCCTGCCGGATGCGGAGGCTGCCTCATTCAGGGCGTCAGCCAGTTTATGATATTCAAAGATCAGGTGAGCTTTAGTGCTTAACTGGATTACAGATATATCAAGGCCTCTGGCTTTCAGGTCCAGCATTTCTTCCATCAGGCTGATGGGATCAACCACCAGTCCATTGCCAATGACGCAGAGCGTTCCCGGACGGAAAATTCCGGAAGGAACCAGATGCAGGACATATTTTTTGTCCCCGATTTCAACAGTATGTCCGGCGTTATTGCCGCCTTGAAAACGAACAACTATATCAGTGTTCTCAGTAAGAACATCTATCAGTTTCCCTTTTCCTTCATCACCCCACTGCGTTCCGATCAGGATATTTACAGGCATTTTATCTTTTCCCTTAACAGTTGAATATTCTAAGTCTTCTATCAATCATGAGACATTGTAACGTCGAAAACAAAAAGTATAACTTAATTTGATAACATCAAAATACAAGTCATTAAGCCAAAATAAAAAAGATAAAGGTCGCCGAAGTAATTCAAGTACGAAACATGGTCATGTTTCATACATCTTGACTTGATCCAACATGGTTTAATGGAATCATTTTATACTGGAAATAAGATTGAGAATACCTGCAAAGGTTGCCGGACGGCTCAGCCTGACTAGCAGTTTTCCAGTCAGTTTCAGTTGCAGGAACGGAGAACGTCCGAAAGTCAGATCCAGCAGCCGCACCGCTGCCAGCATCTCGTCTACGCCAATTACAGTTCGCTTACTTGTTCTAGCGAAAGCGGCGGCGACAGTGAATGTTACCGGTACGCTTAACAGCAAATGCCGCATTCCCATTTCATATGACAAGCCGTTGACCATGCTTCCGCAAAAGTGCATGGAGTCTAGTTTTCCGTAAAGAAATTGCTGGAATATTTCCTTTGCAGCTTCATTCATCTGTAATTTACCGGGCGCAGCCAGGCATTGTCGTCCGTTAGTATCAGGTGAATGCGGATTAATCCGACTCAAATTACCGCCGCCGGCGGCGAACATGGAATGGGCGCAGAGTATCTTCAGCCGCCGCCACAGAGACCTTGCGGTCAACGGGTCATCATTGCGTAAATAAACTGTAATCAGAATACGAAAATCAATAATCTCCCGCAATGAAGCAATTCCTTTGCTCAGTTCCGTCGATAGCGTTGATGCTGCTTTACGGGTGAAATCCATTGCGTCTGCCGCAAATCCGGCATCGGCGGCACGGATCGCATTGTAATTATCTTTGTCGGCATGAAAATCAATGATCCGCGATAAAGTGTAAAGGCGTAACTTTAGCGGTATTGTCTCATCATGCAGAATTGCCCTGTACCCGGCATGCACCCGATACACCGCGGTCAATGCCGCCGGATTTTTATCGGAATATCCCGTATTTCCCAGCGCCAGCCTTTCTTTCAGCGGCACGGCGATCCCTGTGATTATTTCCGGCTGATGCTCCAGCAGAACTCCCGATGCGTCGCCGACTCCCGGACAAATAAAGCGCAAGTCAGCCGAACAGTGTCCGTCTTCCCAATTGACAACATGCAGCGGGAATACCCGGCAGATCAGCGGTTTTGCATTAAGCTCATGCAGAACGCAACCGCCGCTATCGTCCCTGAAAACACATTCGCCATTTTCACGTTTGGCGGCGATAAACAAAGACGGCTGCGAAGGCGCAGTAATGAACCATTCCGCTGGAGGATATTGCCCGGAAGGAAGCATGGTTTTTTTCAGGCGGTTTACTTCATCCGGAGTAATCTTGATTTCAAGCCGGCAGCAAAATCCGCAGCGTCGGCAACTGAACCGCTGTCGTGGATAAAAGTCAATAATATGATTTGCTCCCTTGTTTTTCATCTCAGATTTATGTATTGTTTTCATAAATAACTCCTGGGAAATATGCCCCGTGTTCATTAAAATTCAAGCCGGCATGTCTTTCTATACTCTGCACGATTGAAAATTTAAGGATAGACGAGCAGGATTGTGGATTGGATTTTTTCGATCCGACTGACAGGCGATACCCACATCGCATGAAGGAGGAACGGAAAAAGACAGCCGCAAGACGCTCGTCCCGCAATCTATGTTAAATTTTCAGCCGTGCAGAGTATATATTGTGTTGTGAAGCGGATAAAAAGTACTATCCACCGTCTGATTTGATGAATGCGTTTGAAACTAAACGTTTTTTATGGTAATTTAAATGTTATAATCTTATATAAACTGAATTTGGATTTACGAGGTAAATATCATGGAAAAAATTCTCAATGAGATGCGTTCTGTACTGCTGCAGATGGGCGAAAAGGCATTGCAGGCATCCAGATTTCTGGCAGTGGCGGGTACCACCGCGAAGAACAGCTGCCTGAACCGGATGGCTGATGAACTGGAGGCCTCGGAAAGCGAGATCAGTAAAGCCAATGAAAAAGATATGGAAGCCGGACGCAAAAACGGTCTTTCCGGCGCAATGCTTGACCGGCTGAAACTCAATGCTGACAGGATCAAGTCAATGGCCGACGGTCTGCGTTATGTTGCCGGGCTGGAAGACCCGGTCGGTATAAATTTATCTACTACTATACGCCCGAACGGGTTAAAAATTGAAAAAATATCGGTTCCGATCGGAGTCATCGGCATAGTTTATGAGTCACGCCCGAACGTCACGGTTGATGCCGCCGGGCTCTGTTTGAAAGCCGGCAATGCGGTCATTCTGCGCGGCGGATCGGAAGCTTTTCACTCTAATCTCGTGCTGGCGCACTGCCTCAACCGCGCCGCAGTACTTTCCGGAATGCCGGACGGTGCTGTTCAACTTGTGCCGTGGACCGACCGCCAGGCGGTGGGAATCCTGCTGAAAATGGACAAATATATCGACTTGATTATTCCGCGCGGCGGCGAAAGCCTGATCCGGGCAGTAGTCGAACAGTCCACGATTCCTGTCATCAAACATTACAAAGGCGTATGTCATTTGTATGTGGATGAGGAATGCGATATTGACATGGCGTTAAAAGTGGTGGAAAATGCCAAATGCCAGCGTCCCGGCACCTGCAATGCGCTGGAGACGCTGCTGATTAACAAGTCCGTCACTGATAAATTCGTTCCGCAGTTTGTAAAATCCATGAAAAAGGCCGGAGTGGAATTGCGCGGCGATTCAAAATTTCGCTCCATGGTTCCAGATGCCGTGGAAGCTACGGAAGACGACTTTTATGCTGAATTCCTTGACCTGATTCTTGCGGTGGCAATTGTTGACGATGTCGTTCAGGCGGTAGAGCATATTAACAAATATGGTTCAAAGCACAGCGATGGCATCATTACCGGCAATCAGGCCAATGTGAAGTACTTCATGGACTGGGTTGATTCCGCAACGGTTTACCACAATGCCTCGACTCGCTTTACTGACGGCGAACAATTCGGCATGGGTGCGGAGATCGGCATCAGTACAGACAAGCTGCATGCCCGCGGGCCGATGGGGTTGCCCGAACTTACCACCTACAAATATCTGATTTACGGCAACGGACAGATTAGAACTTAACGCATGACAACAAAATTTGCAGGTAATGCGGCGATATATACTATCGGCTGCCGTTTAAATCAGGCCGACAGCGCTCTGGTTTGCGACCGTCTGACCCGCGATGGCTGGAATATCGTTGAAATGGACTCAGGTTCTGATCTCGGCCTGATTATCATCAACAGTTGTTCTGTAACCGGAACCGCTTCGCAGAAAAGCCGTCAGGCCGCCAGGAAATTCCGGAGACTTTATCCGGCTGCCTGCATTGTCATTACCGGCTGCAGCGCCGAAGTTGAAAATGAGTTCTGGTCCGCGGAGGACTCGGTTGATATTGTCCTGGCCAATCCCCAGAAAAAGGAACTTGTTGAACACGTCAGGACTTTTTTTGAGGGTCAAAGACAGATGTCCGGCATGCTGAAATTCAGTTCCAGTGAACCGCCGGAGGTGTTCATGGAAAATGCCGAATCCAGTTTCCCGTTTAAAAGTCGGGCGTTTCTCAAAATTCAGGAAGGATGCAACAATTTCTGCAGTTACTGCATTGTGCCGTACACCCGCGGCAGAGAACGGTCACGAGACTGGGATGAAATTATTGCAGACTTTAAACATCAGCTTGATTCCGGATTTCAGGAGATCGTCCTGGCTGGAGTCAATGTCTGCGCCTATAATGATCAAGGACGGCGGTTGCCGGATTTGCTGAACAAGCTGACTGGGTTTGAAGGAAAATTCCGCATCCGGCTGAGTTCTACCGAACCGCATCCTGACAATATGGAACTGCTGGCGGTCATGGCCGGCAATCCAAAAATATGCCGTTTTCTGCATCTTTCACTCCAGCACGGCACTGACGAAATCCTTAGTGCGATGAACCGCAAATACACCACTGCCGAATACGCTGATTTTGTTCGGGCGGCCCGCGCAATGATACCCGGCATTCACCTTGGAACCGATATCATCGTCGGCTTCCCGGGCGAGACAGACGAACTGTTCCGGCAAGAATGCGGGTTTGTCCGGCAGATGGCATTTGCCAATGTCCATATCTTCACATTCTCGCCGCGCCAGGGAACGCCGGCGGCAACGCTGCCTGACCAGGTGAAGTCCGATATCGCTAAACAGCGTTATAAACAGCTCATGGAGATAACCGGAGCGGCATCGGCTGAATTTATCGAATCACAACTGCATCAGAAGCTGAATGTCATCTTTGAATCCCGCGACAAACAAGGGTACTTTACCGGCTGGTCCGATAATTATATTTCCGTCCGGTGCGGGGACTCCGGAATTAAGCTGCACGAGCTGACGGAGGTTATCGCGGCAAGGACGGTTGCGGGCGGCATCGAGGCGGAAACGGTACTTTGACCGGGACTTGCCGATGATGCTGTCGAGTCGGTAATTCGCTCATTTTATATCTGTCGCCGCTATTTCTGAAATAGAGCATCGTTTGAGTTTGTAACGTCTAATTATTGTACTGATTTGCCGTTCTCTCCTTTGGTTTTTGGGTTAGATGTGTTATCTTATTCAGATTTACTGGATTTTTATTATATCGCCGGAAAGCTTTTCCGGAAAAATTAAAATAAGGAAATGTTAATATGCCCAGAATTCATCCGACAGCAGTTGTTGAGGCAAAGGCGGAAATAGCCGATGATGTTGAAATCGGTGCGATGGCCTATGTCGGCCCTGATGTAAAAATCGGCCCTGGATGCAAACTTCTCCCCCAGTGCCACGTTACCGGATATACAACCTTGGGCGCGAACAATACGGTTTATCCGTTTGCCTCGCTCGGAACCCCTGCTGAAGACTTCGGGTTCGAAGGCGGAAAGACTTATCTCCGCATCGGCAACGGAAATATTTTCCGCGAGGGCGTCACGGTCAACACCGGAACCAAGCCTGATACCGAAACCGTTATCGGCAACAGCTGTTTTCTGATGGCGAATGTCCATGTGGCTCATAACTGCATCCTGGGCAACAACGTCATTCTGGTGGTCGGCGCCGGTCTTTCCGGCTATGTCACCATTTTTGACCGTGCGTTTGTTTCCGGCTTGACCGGAATTCATCAGTTCTGCCGCGTCGGAAGGCTCGCCATGCTCAGCGGCGGCTCGGTATTTTCCAAGGATATTCCGCCGTTCATGACTGCGGAAGGCCGCAACGGCGGCGTGAAAATGGTCAACCTGGTCGGCCTCAAACGCGCCGGGATCTCCGATGAAGCCATCCGTGCATTGCGCGATGTTCATCGCATTTTCTTCCGTCTGGGCTTGAATACCACCAATGCCATTGCGCAGATCAAGGCGGAAGTTCCGCTGCTGCCGGAAGTCAAGGAATTTCTTGATTTCTGCGAATCCAGCGAACGCGGTGTTCTTCAAAACCGCATCGCCGGCAAGCGTTCATAAGAAGAAATTCTGAATGCAGGAAGGCAAGAAGCTGGAAGCTGGAATAAAATCTGAAAGCAGAAGATTCAAGAGTGACTGGCAAGAACTTTAGAACTGGCTTTATGAGGGTTATGCTCCGTCATAACCATGATTTCCGGTTTCTGCAGCGCCGGATGAATGCAATGAGAATGATTGTCACGGAGGCTACACCTCCGGACAAAATTATATAATTTATAGAATACTAAAGATAATAAAATAACAGGAGATTACTCAAGATGGTTGATGCATTAACCAGAAATCCCAAATTTCATCCGCGCAAAGGACCGGTCGTACTCGTCATTATGGACGGCGTCGGTTACGGCCAGTATCCCGACGGCGACGGCTTTCTGCAAGCCTATACTCCGGAACTCAAAAACCTGCTGAAAACATGTCCCAGCACCAGCTTGAAGGCCCACGGCATCGCGGTCGGCATGCCTTCCGACGAAGACATGGGCAACAGCGAAGTCGGTCATAACGCCATCGGCTGCGGCCGCGTTTTTGCCCAGGGTGCCAAGCTGGTGGAAGAAGCCATTGCCAACAAGTCTGTGTTCAGCGGCGCAACCTGGAAAAAAGTCATTGCCAACTGCCTGGCAAAGAACAGCTCCCTGCATTTCCTCGGGCTTTTCTCCGACGGCAACGTACACAGCAATATCGCCCATCTGAAGGCTATGATTCTCCAGGCCAAGGCTGAAGGCATCAAGAAAATCCGCGTCCATGCGCTGCTCGACGGACGCGATGTGCCGGAAACTTCCGCACTGCTCTATATTGACCCGTTTGAACAGTTCCTGGCCGACCTGAATAAGGACGGCGTTGATTTCCGCCTTGCCTCCGGCGGCGGCAGAATGGTCATTACCATGGACCGCTACGGCGCTGACTGGAACATGGTCAAAAAAGGCTGGGCTGTCCATGTCCACGGCCAGGGCGATTACTACAAAACTGCCCATGAGGCAGTCGAAGCTATCCGACGGAAAACCGGTTCCATTGATCAGGATCTCCAGCCGTTTGTCATTTCCGACGACGGCAAAAACCCGGTCGGCAAAATGGCTGACGGCGATTCTGTAATATTCTTCAACTTCCGCGGCGACCGTTCCATAGAGATCACCGCCGCGTTCGAAGAAGACAAATTCGACAAATTCGACCGCGGCGTCCGTCCGCAGGTCTTGTATGCCGGCATGATGGAGTATGACGGCGATCTGCATGTGCCTAAGAACTTTCTGGTTAAGCCTCCCGCCATTGACCGCACCGTCGGCGAATATCTCTGCGCCAGCGGCGTAAAGCAGCTCGCAATCAGCGAAACCCAGAAGTTCGGACACGTCACCTACTTCTTCAACGGCAACCGCTCCGGCAAATTCAATGAACAGCTCGAAGATTATGTCGAGATCAAATCCGACAACGTGCCGTTCGAGCAGCGCCCGTGGATGAAGTGCGCCGAGATCACCGATCAGGTCTGTGCCGCGATCGAAGACGGCAAATACAGCTTCATCCGGATGAACTTCCCCAACGGCGACATGGTCGGTCATACCGGCGTTTTTCAGGCGGTGCTGGTTTCCCTGGGCGCCCTGGACATCTGCATCAAACGCATCCGTGAATCAGTCGCCAAAGCCGGCGGCGTAATGGTCATTTCCGCCGACCACGGCAACTGCGACGACATGCTGGAACATGACAAAAAGGGCAACGTCAAGTTTGATCAGGACGGCGTTCCCAGCCGCAAAACCAGCCATTCGCTCAATCCGGTTCCGTGCATCGTCTATGACCCGGAAAGCAAAGGCGAATATACCGGACTCAATGAAGGTCTCGGCATCAGCTCCCTTGCCGCCACCTGTATCGAACTGCTCGGCTTCCAGCCCCCCCGTGGCTACGATTCCGGCGTTCTCAAGTTTAACTGATTACCTCTGAAGCATCTTTCCCGGCGCACTTGATCAACATCAAAGTGCGCCGGATTTTTTTACCCCCATATTCATGATTGTTCTAAACATTTTGGACAGGCCTGTGCAAGCATACATAAAATTCACATTTCAATACTTGCATTCTTCAAGTTCTATATCTCCCTTGAATTTCAACCCGATGATATTAAATTATAATAGAGTAGTATTATGAAGAATGACAGACAAATCCCAATTTCATAGCAGGCGATTTTCAGCGACTTGATGTTTAATTGACATCCCGATGCTGTGAAATTATCCGGCGCCAAAAAAAGTTAAAAATACGAAATTGCGGAACTGTCTGCCCTGAGAAATATCATACATTCTTCAAAAACTCACTGGCGTCAATGCGAAATAAAAAGAGGTTTGAAAATGTCAATACAATGGCGGTGCTCGCACTGCAATGCCGTTTTTACCAAAGCGGATTACTGCCATACGATGCCTTCCGGGAACATGCCTGGTACAATCAGGTGCGTGAATTGCAGAGCGGTGTACATTATCAAAGATATCCTCGCAGGCAAATATGATGTCGAAGAAGCGTCGCCAGCGGCATTTGCTGCGGCGCCTGCTGCGGATTCGGCAGAAAAGACAAGAGAAAAATGTCCGCGCTGCGGTGATGAACTGCCGGATGATCTTGATTGTCCGCATTGCACTCGTGTCCAATGGGCGGTAATCGGCTGTATCTCCGCGCTTTCACTCGGCCTGACACTGCTTGGATTTTGGGGATGTGACTCCGATGTATGGAGCTGGATATGGATTACTGCCGGATTTGTTCTCTTTCTGGTGGCGGCGGGCGATATTGCGGGAATTCTGCTGCCGTCTGTAAAGAAACTGATACAAGGCGTACATATTGGCAGACTGGTGATTGTCGGATTGTCGGCCTGCATCGCCGTCAGCATCGGTATTGTGATTGTTAATGCTGCTTTGACCGAAATTACCGGCTGGGACTCTGGAATTGCTGGTACGCGGCAGCAGGACGCGGATGCCAAACCAGCCGGAAAAGTTGACAACGCCAAAATTCCAGCTCAAGTTATGGATAACACCCCGCCGCTGAATAAGCCGGCAGTTGAAAATGCCGGTAAAATTGCGTCTCCGCCTGCCGTCACACCAGGCAAACCGGATAAATTTACGCTGATCGACGCGGCAGGGAAGGGCGACTATAATGCCGCCATGAATGCATTGCAGAACGGAACCAGTCCGGACGCCGTTAATAATTCGGGAACCCCGGCAATAATCTTAGCCGCGCAGAAAGGACATTCCCGGCTGGTAAAATTATTGCTTGATTACAAAGTGAATGTTAACGCGCGGGATTCATTAAAATTCACCGCACTGATGTGGGCGTCCGCCCGCGGACGCATGGAAACCGCCAGGTTGCTGTTGAAAAACGGCGCGAACCCCCACCTGAAAAACGCGGTGGGCGAGACCGCGCTGACCATATCCCAGGATGCGGAAATGGAGGGCTTAATCAATCAATTCATAAAAGACGCCATGAACACTCCCGATGCGGCAGGAAAAAAGACGGTACAATAAAAATTGCAAAAGTAGTCAGCGTTTGACTGCGGTATCCGCAGTTTTATCAAATAAGAAACGAAAGATAAAAGACAAAAGTAAAAAGATAAAAGTTTTGAAAAAGTTATCCACAGATGACATCCCGCAGTCGCGGGACTAACCCGAGAGTTAGCAGGACGCAGATGGTAGGGGCGGCCGTCCCGGCGGACCGGAATCGGATGGCGAACCCCGGGAGCGCCGGTCGCCTGACCGGCTTTATATTTTTAACCACGGAATACCCTGAAAGACACGGAAAATCCATTTTTATCCAGCCACTGCGGGAACGGCGCATATGCTCCGAGCCGGTATTCCGCTGGCGGTTGCGTTTAGAAAAGTATCAACTATCTTTAATCATTATTTTAAACATGCCAAAAATACCTATAATAAAATAACTTTAAGAATGGCTTTATGGGATTTTTTGTTTATTTTATGCTTTCAGATTATCAATCGATCAGATCAATACCATATAGAGAAAGAGAGAACCGGATAAAATGGGACACTGGTGCAGGATATGCGGACGAAGCAGGCCGAACGAGAAATTCTCCGGCAAAGGCCATAAGAACCACATTTGCATGGAATGCTCAAGCAGGCCGAAAGATGAAATCGAGGCAATTGACCAGACGGAAGAGATATTCAATTTCTTCAGTCAATCACGCATTTCAGAAAAGAACATTGCGTGGCTGGAAGTGCTGACAGTCCGCCAATAAGCGGGTTTCAGAGCTTGCCGACGTCATGCAGGAGGTTGCGCGAGCCTGTCCGCACAAGCGTCGCCGCCTGAAATTTCTGGCAAAAGAGCACAACCAACTGCTTCAAAAACTTATAGAGGTCGGTGTGCTGATCTCATGACTTTGACTTTATCAGTTAATCCGCGAATATATTTGACCTGTTCCGGTGTCAAACTATTTTTAGGATTATCCAGCCACCCATTGATTAAATCAAAAGACCATTTCAATTTTACTTCGCCTTTAAGCAGTGCGTCCAATTGGTTTTCAACATCTGTTCGTTGCTCATTCAGGACACATTTATTGAGGCAAACAAGATAAAGTTTGATTAGCAAATTCTCTTTAGATAATTTATTGCCCGGAATAGCAGCCTCGAATTGTCTAAGCCAGTGACTAAACTGCTCCTGCCTGCCAGCAATAATACATATTTCCATAATACATAAATATGGTTCATCACAGTATTGCTTTAACTCAATTGATTTAGAGTAATCCTGAATAGCATTTTCATATTGCTTCATTGTCGCATATATACAAGCCCGGCGATTATATGAGTCTGGATAATCCGGTTTTAAATCGATAACCTTAGAATAATCATGAATAGTTTTGTCGTATTGCTTCATTGCGCTATATGAGTTTCCGCGATACCAGTATCCTCCAAGCAACTCTCCCTTATTGGCCGGATTTAATAACTCAATATATTTTGAATAGTCTTGAACCGCTTTCTCATGTTGTTGCATTTTTGAATATATGTTTCCCCGGCTGAAGTATACAAATGGATATAACCATTTACTTGACCCATCCGGCTTTAATTCAATGATTTTAGACATGTCTTGAATGGCTTTGTCGAATTGTTTTATTTGTAAATATGTATATCCACGTTCCCAATATGTCATGGTATCGTACGGCTTTAATTCAACGGCTTTAGACATGTCTCGGATGGCTTTGTCAAATTGGTTTATTTGCGAATATACAGCTCCGCGATTTCGATAGAGTGTCGCATCATTCGGATTTAATTCGATCATTTTGGAGTATTTCAGAATGTCTCTCTTTTGTTTTGCCAGATCAGAATCATAAGGTATGGCGTTTGTATTACGGTTGTCTGAGTTGTCCAAATATGCAGGATAGCTATGATTCTCTATATCATATTGGGGCGGATATTCAGCCAATTTTTGATCAGGAAGAAATGGATTGTCAAATTTAATGATATCACCGTCTTTAGTAATCATCAAAAAATATTTGCCGATGATGCCGTATTCCAATTCAACAATTCCCCACCAGTCGTCCGACTTTATAACTTTATAGCGAAGAACTTTTTGATAGTATTCTGATTCATCTTGAACGGATATCAGCGCTGGTGATATTAGCCTATGGTCATAAGGATAACTTAAACCATATCCGAGTGACGAAGAATAGAAAACATCCAGATTGCCTGTTACTTTAAAAATAGTATGTAAATTTTTTAAGGCATGGACTCTGCTTTTATAGTAAGACGACTCTCCTAGCCTTCCCAACTGCGGAAGTATTAAACCGCAAACAATAATAAATGAAATAAAACAAAGCAAGATAATCCAATATTTTTTTTTCAATTAACATTAATCTCCTGTTTTTATAAATAAAATAATGTTCTGTTTATTTTTCATATCCATCGTGGTCAAACTTTAGTTTTTGTGCTTTGGTGCAATAGTTCATGAATTTTCTGCCTCTTTCTATCTTCAACTCCAGAGCAATGCTTCATTCGAACTTAAATATAGCCGGACGGACAATATTATCAAGTATCAAGAAAGCTGGAATCACTGTTTACGATGATGTCATTGCGCTTGCATTATGATTGCGGCGGCCCTGCGCCGCTTTGAATCTGGTATGATGTCACAAATATTAAGCTAATACAGGGATATGAAAATTCTACAGCAAAGCCAAAGCGGCGCAGGGTCGCCGCAATCCAAAGTCAGGCATTGCCTGACGAAGGGCAGAAAAGGCACGGAGAAATCCATTTTTACCACAGAGGGCACAGAGAACACAGAGGAAAACCTGTAGTCAGCGAATTAATGCGGTGGGAATACCCGCCATAATTCGCTGACTGATTTTTTCGTGCTCTTTCGTACTACTATCCGTATTCCTTGTTTTTTTAGAAAGATTTTCTTGCGTCCATCTCCATGAGTTTCTTAATCTCAACATTTAAAATGTTCAGCTAAAAGTTCCGGAGGAGGGTCGCGAGGGGGAACCCGGAACTGTCCGGGTTTCCCATGCAAACAAAAAATTGTTTACCGCAACATGCCACCGGCGGCCCGCCGGGCGTGATCCAACGGTCCCGCAGTCGCGGGATTAGTCGCCAAAGGCGAAACCTGCTTTCCTTCATACATCTTCATGCGCTTCATGGTGAAGTGTATTTGTTTTCTTTCGTGTCTTTTCGTACTACTATCCGTCATTTTTATTAGAAAGATTTTCATGCGGCCATTTCCATAAGTTTCTCATTATTAACATGAAAAATGCTCCACAAT
>CAIPAT010000356.1 GCA_903863035.1 uncultured Lentisphaeria bacterium | reverse complement strand
CCCCATTGAACGTTGTGTCATTGCCGCCAGCCTGGTCGAGAAAAAGTTGAAATGCCTGCCTTACTTTTGGCTGAACAGTGATTGCTGGAAAAAGTTCAACGGTAATTTTTTCTTTACCGATGGTCACAAAGCCCGGCGCCCTGGTCAGCGCTCTAAGCATGACGTGGTCATTTCTGAAATTGTTGTATAGCGGCCTGAATTTTTCAAATAGCCCGAAGAAGATGTTTCTTGCGGAAATTTTCACAATGTCCATGTATTGTTTGGGCTCGGTATTGAGTTTTTGCGCACCGTTTTTAATCAGCTTGTCTTCTTTTATGCACTTTTTCTCCATCAGCTTGATTGCCTTCGCGCTTTCCTTTATTTCCTCTTTCAACGTATTTATCCGCTGCCGTTCGCCGTTTTTCATACTGGTTGCCTTGCCGGCGCCGTTTTCTTTTTTTATGAGCAGTTCCATCAAGGTTTTATTCAGAGAGTTGAGCATGATTTTTTGCGAAATATACTCATCAGACCACGCCGTTTTTTCTATCAGGCTTTCTTTAAGGGAGCCGTAGTCTTCGAAATCATACGAGGTTATCTGGTTGATGCCGAAATGTCTGATTTCATAGAGGAAATCATTTTCCTGTATCCAGCGCGAAAAGATGGCGGTGACAGTTTCCCGGGTGGTCATGTTTTTGTCGTTGACCAGAACTGACACCTCGATATCCTCTCTGTCGCCGCGGCTTGCCCGGACAATGATTCTGTCATATCCGGGGATTTTAGACGGATACCTGACACAATTGAAATCGCAGCTAACAGTGTCCTGAAAGTTATTGCGGTAACGGGTGATTTTGAAATGGCAGACGGGCAGTTTATCGCTCCAGCCGTCACGGGCATAACCTTTTTCCCAGGTGATGAGGGTGTCGCCATTGTCGTTGATCCGGCTTAAAACATCCTTGCCGTAGATGCCCCTGTCAATGACAAACACCAGCCGGCGGAGCGGGGCGGTCAGCGTTTGCGCGAACTCTGAAACCGTAACGTGAAACCGCTCCCGCAGGTCGTAGTAATTGTCGAAACTTTTAAAGAAAACCGGATTGCCCGATGAGTCATGGATAAAATCCTGATAATACACTCTTGCTATTTTTCCTATGCTGCCGCACCAGCCCTTTAACAGTTTGCGGATTCCCGTATAAGGCACGCCGTGGGGATCGTAATAAAAATAACGATGCCTGTCAGCATCGACAAACGCGGCATTGCGCCTGAACAGCAGTATCCGGTTATATTCCGTGCTGCCGGCCTTCAGTGCGCCGCGCTGATGACGCGGCGAGGTGAGAAAATCCATCCCCGCAAGTTGCGCCAGCGAGCCAAAGTCCAGCCTCATGCTCTGTTCTATATTCACGGCCCCGAGCAGAACTGACATCAGCCACTGACGGCTCAGGCGCATCAGCGGCAATCCGGCGGTAAGCGTGAAAATAACAGGCAGAAACAACATGATCCCGGCATGATGGAGAAACACCCGTTCGCCGGATTCCGGCTCCGGGCCGCAGGGAATATGGTTGCGATTCTCAACCGCAGATGAACTCAAATCCGCCGGACAATCGCAAAGACCGTCCTTTTCAGCCGCTTTCTCAACCGCCGGAACCAGTTCTGAAAGCCGCGCCTTCTCTTCGTTGAATAGCGGACGCAGGGTCTCGGCGCTGAGCCGCGTTTGAAAATGTTCGCTGAGTTCGTCGCGAATAATGCGGCTGTAGTTATACTGGTTGCCGCGATAAATCTCTTTGAACCGGCTGCGGACATACGAATTTATCTCCGCAGTCAGCTTACGCCGGTTCTCATGCCCGCCGTAAGCTGCTTCAATCTGCCGGAGTTCGCCGCTCTTCAGCGCAGTACCCCATTTCCGGATGGTCTTCAAATCCACACCGAAAGCTTCGACTAGCGCCTGACGCCGGTAACGCATGTTGTACAAACGACCCACCAGCAGTTTGAAATGAAAAGAATTTTTGCCTTTCTCCACCTTCTCAAGCAGCGCCATCCCAAAATAAACCTCAAGCAATTCAGGATTATTTTCAGAAGAATAAATGGAAAATAACGGATTGTTCTTGTCAATTCCAAGGAACAGTTGTAAATTTGACATGATGATGCATTCCTGTTAAAAGTTGTTTGGCGATAACTTATGGAATAGCATCATCTTTCTATTTTTTCAAAAAGCAGGGATTTATATTTGCGATTATTGTTAAGCAAAGTAACGAGGGCTG
>CAIPAT010000355.1 GCA_903863035.1 uncultured Lentisphaeria bacterium | reverse complement strand
ATCGAGTAACTGGTGACGCGGTAGGTAGGCGGGATTCGTGAGTTTTTTTAAATTCGTTATTTTTGATGAGAAAAATGAATTTCCACTTGACACGAAACTGGTTTCGTAATATAATAAATACATACAAGGATAAGACGCGGAAAGAATGTTAAAAAATTAATATTAGTTGGTAACTGACGGCGCGCAGTACGAAAGACAATGAAAGAAATAAACATAAACGATATCGCGAGAAAGCTTGGGATAGCCAAGTCCACTGTTTCAAAGGCGCTGAATAACCGTTCAGATGTCGGAGAGAAAACTAAAGCAAGCGTCAGACAGCTTGTTGAAGAGCTCAATTACGCGCCGAATCATTTTGCCCAGGCGCTCAATTTTCGCAAGAGTAAACTTGTCGGCATAATAATGCATGATGAACTGCGCGATGAATTTTTCGCCCAGGTAGTATGGGTCATTACAGTTGAACTGCAGCAGCATGGATATGCCACTATTTTTGCCTCGTCGCAAAAATCAGCAATACAGGAAAAAACAATCATCAGGGATCATGTGAACCGTTTCATGGACGGATTCATTCTTGTTCCCTGCGCCGAAACAGACGTCCAGTTTGTAAATGACATCATCAGTCAGGGCTATAAACTAGTAACGGTAGATAATTATGTGAAGGGAATCAATGCGCCTTTTATCGGGACTGACTTTGCCACGGGTTCATATCTTGCGACCAAGTATCTGCTTGATGCCGGACACAGGCAAATTGGTCATCTCGCCGGGCCGGAATGGGCAGCCAGTACTAAAGAGCATGCGAAGGGATATAGAAAAGCGTATCTTGATGCCGGGGTTGAGTTCAGCAAAGCCCTTACAATAAACTGTGAATATGATGAGGCTGATGCGAAAAACAAATTTATGAAGCTCTGGGGACAGAATCCGGAGATGACCGCCATACATTGCGCCGGACTCGCCATGACGAACGGAGCGCTGTCCGGAATAGCGGAACTGGGGTTGTCCGTTCCCAATGATATTTCAATTATAGACTATGGCAGCACTTCATTCATATCCTCAATAAACCAGAAAGCTGCTGAAATCGGGCAAGCTGCATCGCAAGCGCTCCTGGATCTCATCGAGGGGAGAGAGGTTCCATGCAAGTTTATTATTGCTCCCGAGCTGGTGATAAGAAATTCAACCCGGCATATAAATCAACCATAGGAGGTTATTTTTGCAGTTTTTACGAAACCGGTTTCGCTAAATAATATAATTAATGAAATATACTATGGACTGATAGAAATCTAGTCGGTTGACCTAACCGGAATGAATATTAAAATTTAAACATCTACAACCAGGAATAGACAGGAGCAACTATGGATCAAATCAAAAGCATTTTAGTTACCGGCGGGTCTGGTAAGATCGGGCGCAATCTGATTCCGGAACTGCTTAAAGCCGGGTATCATCTGCGGGTATTGGAGTTTGAACCGGAGAATCCGCCTTATGACACCAGCAAGGTGGAGGTGGTGCGCGGAGAACTTGGTACTCCGGGGCTGGCCGAAAAATTGATCGAAGAGATGGATGCGGTAATCCATCTGGCCAATGTGAAGGAACGCAAAGATCTTTTCATGAAGGCCAATATCCAGGGGACATTCGATCTCCTGGATGCCTGCCGAGCCGCAGGAAAGCAAATCAAACAGTTTATCCAGGCCGGCTCTGATGCCCGCGCCGGAATCTACTACAACCCGCGACCGTATCCGATCGATGAAAATTTTCCGCATTCGGCTTATCCCGGTTATTATGCGTTTTCCAAAGTTCTCGAAGAGACTATGTGTGAGCAATACCGTTATCAATACGGTTTGCCGATCACTGTATTGCGCTTCAGCTGGGTGCATGGCGAAGATGATATCCTTGCCCATGCCACCACCGCCGAACCCGGCTTCGGGGTGCCGGTCTGGGTTGAATTGGCGGTTACCGGCTATCAGAAATCGTATTTTCAAGGCGGCCGCAACGCCGCCTGCTGCATGGTCCATCCCGATGGCAAACCCTGCATGCGTCACATCGTCGCGCTTGAAGATGTAATTCATGGCTGCATGCAGGCAGTAGGAAATCCCGCCGCCATCGGACACGCTTTCGCCATTGCCGGCCCCTCAGCTTTTACCTACGATGTTTTAAGTAAGCACATCAGTGAAAAACTGGGGATCCCGGCAGTTAATTTCGTGAATCCGGAATACCATGATTTTCAGCATAGTTTAAGTAAATCCCGTTCTATTCTGGGTTACAATCCCACTTACGACATTATTAAAATTGTCGATAGTGCGGTAGAATATCGTCAAAAAGGCAATCATCGCTCACTCTGCAAATATCCGGGATAAGCAAATATGAAAAGATTAAAATATGGTATTATCGGTATTGGCTTCTTCGGGGAAAAACATGCCGAGGTTCTGGCTGACATGCCGGAAGTGGAGTTAGTTGCCCTGAGCACCAGGCGTTTTGACCGGCTAAACAATGTTGCGGATAAATTCAATATTCCCAGGCGTTACACTAATTATCTGGATTTACTCAACGACCCGGAAATCGAAGCGGTATCAATAGTGACGCATGTTGACCAGCATGCGGACATGGCGGTGGCGGCCTTGAAGGCCGGGAAGCATGTCTTTTTAGAAAAACCGATGGCTGACAGCGTCGAAAACGGCAGACGCATCGTTGAAGCTGCCAGGGAGGCTAATGGCAAATTTATGACGGGTCATATCTGCCGCTTTGACTCCCGGATGACCGAGGTGAAAAATGCGGTCGAGTCGGGCAGAATCGGCAGAATTGTCTCCATTCACGCCACCAGAAATTTGCCGGTAAATATCGGGGCGGAGGTGTTGGATAAAATCTCTCCGATTGCCGGCGACGGGGTTCATGATACCGATTTAATGCTCTGGCTCACCCAAAGCTCGATCAGTTCAGTTTACGCATTGAGCAGAAATATCCATAACCATAAAAATCCGGACCTGGGCTGGGTGATGTACGAGTTTAAATCGGGGGCAATCGGGGTACTGGAAAGCATTTGGATGTTACCGGCGAACACCCCGTTTAAGATTGACGCCAGAATGGAAATTATCGGCACAGGCGGGGCAATTTACGTCAATGTGGCTAATAGTGGAGTGCAAATCAACGACAGTACTGGATTCAGCCAGCCCGACACCATGTACTGGCCCGAAGTTTACGGTCGCAGGCTTGGGGCGTTGTACACCGAATTATCCTATTTTGTCAACTGCGTGCGCAATGATTTGCCCATTACCGTCATTACACCGGCCGAATCTCTGGCTGCGGTAGAGGCGGTGATGACCGCCGAGAAATCGTGCGCCACTGGCAATAAAATAATATTCTAAAGGAAGGATTATGGACAGTTATCAAGTTACCAGGGTACAAGGTCAAATAGATTTGAGTACAATCTGGGACAATATCCCGAGGCTGAGACTGGAAAGCTTTCGAGTTGAATCAAGCGGCCATCGCCCCGAAGTGGAATGTCAACTTCAGTACGATACAAATGGCATCTATGGTTTGTATCAAGTGAAAGACCGCTATGTCAGAGCAGCCGTGACTCAATTTCAAGGCCGTGTATGTACCGATAGCTGCGTGGAATTTTTCATCGCTCCTGCCGGCGGCGCTGGATATGTCAGCTTCGAATTTAACTGTTCCGGGGTAATGCTTATTCACCATGTCCTGGACCCAAGACGGGAACCGGGCGGTCCGCTGTCCAAATTTCGCGAGCTGACAGTTGATGAAGTCAAAGAGATAAAGATTTTTCACACTCTTTCAGGCAAAATTGAGCCGGAAATAGATGAAGAAATCCATTGGCGTCTGGGCTTTTTTATCCCCTTTGAATTACTTACTCGCGTTACTGGTGCGGCAAAGGCGGAACCGGGCACGAGCTGGCGGGCTAATTTTTATAAATGCGCGGATAATTGCAGCCACCCCCATTGGGCTTCGTGGCAGCCGGTATATGAATTAAACTTTCACCTTCCCGAGTGTTTCGGGAAAATCAAATTTGAATAGGAGTTTCTTATGAGTTACAAAGCTGTTATTCTTGGTTGTGGTCCCCGGGCGGCATTCCACCTGGATGCCTATAAAGAAAATCTGCCGGAAATCGAACTGGTCGCCGCTTGCGACGCCGATGAATCCAGAAGATTGGATTATGGTAAAAAATACTCCATTCCCCGTCTTTACTCCGATTTTGAAGAGATGCTGAAAACGGAAAAACCGGATATTCTCCATGTCGTCACCCCGCCGGCATTCAGGGAGCAAGCGCTGGAAATGGCCGGGAAATACGGAGTAAAAGGGGTTTTGATGGAAAAACCATTGGCGCTGACCGTCACCCAGGCGGTCAAAGTTAAAGAAACCGCTGAAAAATATAACCTGAAAGTTGCAATCAACATGCAGCGCCGCTACTTCGATCATTGCCGGGAATTGCGCGATCTGGTGCGCTCAAATCAACTGGGGGAAATCCACTTTCTCCGCTGCACAACCAGAGGCAATATTCTTTCGATGGGGCCGCACGCGATTGATTTATTGCTGTTCCTGCTGGACAATCCCGCAGTTGAAAAAATCTGGGCCACCGGTTATGCGATGAATGGACACGAATATGGACACACTGCCCCGGCCAATATTCTCGCGAGTTTATCTTTGGAAAAGAAAATTACCGTTTATCTGGAAGATGCCGATGATGCGGTAGGGGTTTTTGGTGAAACCGGCGGTTACTGGCAGCATCTGGAACTCGATATATGGGGAAGCAAAGGCCGGGCCTGGTGGCGGCAAAACTCCAACTGGGGTTATCAAACCGAAGGCATGTCTGAATCCAGAAGCTTCCCGATTGGCTGGTTCAAAAGCGACGAGCTGGGACAAAGGGAATTTACCCGGGCGATGGCGCACTGGCTTGATGATGACAAGCGCGAACATGACAACTCATTGCGTTTTTCACTCCAGGGCTACCAGGTATTGATGTCCATTTTTCAATCTGCATTGGATCATGAAATAAAAAAGAGTCCTGTGGCAATTGATCCCGAAGTAGTTGAAAAATTATCACAATGCCTGGAAAAACAAGGGCGCATCGCCGCCAGGGAGGAATAACAGATGGAAAAGATAATTAAGTTAGCGGTTTTCGGTTTAGACGGACACGGTCCGGGCTTTGCGCATCAAGTCAATACCGTCATGACCAATGCCAGAGTGGTTAAAGCAATGCCTTATCCAACGGCGATGGTTGATGAGAACAAGTTGGCTCTTAATATCGAATCCACCCGCAATGATGGCGTCGAAATTGTGGGAGATATTGCGCAGTTGACAAAAGATGTGGATGGCGTTCTGGTGCTGCAGGATGATGGCAGTCAGCATCTGGAGATGGCCGGACAACTGGTTGCCTGCGGCAAGCCGGTTTATGTTGATAAACCGATTGAGGTGACGGCGGCTAAGGCGCAGGCGCTGCTTGAGCTGTACCGGAAGCACAATTGTCCATTGTTTTCAGGTTCGGCATTGCGCTATACGCCGGAAATTAAAGCCGTCAAAGCCGATGCCGAATCCGGGGCGATTCTGGGAGCGATGACCTGGTCTCCATATATGCAAAATCCAAGAATGCCGGGATGGATTTATTACGCGATCCATGCTGTCGAGCCGCTTTTTGAATTGCTGGGGCCGGGCTGTGTGGATGTTCGATGTGTTCCCGGCCAGTACGGTCCGACGGCCATCGGCCGATGGGCGGATGGGCGAACTGGAATTGCGAGAGCGGCTGCCGGAGGCGTTCACGGATATGGTTTTACTGTCTGGCGTGAAAAAAAGACGGTCACCACGACGGTGGCGATGGATACGATCTATCAGGGGCTGCTGGATGCAATTGTAGATTTTTTTCGCACCGGAGTAGCACCGACGCCGGTTGAAAGCGAGGTGGAGGTAGTCGCGTTTATGGAGAAAGCCAATGCCGACATGAAAGAGATTGGTTGAAAAAAATATTTCACAAAGTCAGGTATATGTTCCGCGCCGCCACGAACCATAAGACTGGGCTAGCTGGTATTGTCAAAGATGTGATTTGTTGATTCATACCAGCACGTTGTCGTCGTTACAATTGCCAAAGGGAAAGCGCCTCGTCTGGTAATTGTTGCAGCGAGTTATGGGTGACAGGATAGCTGTCTGGCATTTGTCAACTTTTTAACTTTATTTTGCATTTTTTTTGGCATGTTTCAAAAGCCCAGTTGACACATTCCATGTCACTGGGCATGAAATGACATCTATTTTTTAGCTTGCTTTTTCCTGAAGGAGCCTGCCTCCTTCACCCGCTTGAGGACGAAACAATTCCTGTCCTCGAT
>CAIPAT010000354.1 GCA_903863035.1 uncultured Lentisphaeria bacterium | reverse complement strand
GGGACGAGTTTCTTGCGTTCGTATTTTCCCGTTCATCCTTCGGACGATATTCATATCGCCCATCAGTCAGAACGAAAAAATCCAATCCGCAATCTAACTCGTCTATGCGAAATTTTTAGCTTTACAGAGTACTAGTCCCGCACTGCGGGAACTCCTGGCTCCTGAATTCTGACTACTTTTGAAATTACCTCTGACAACTGCTAATTTATTTTAATCTTGATTTCCGTCGTTCCACGGATATTTTTATCGGATGCAAATATATCATGAGGATACTTCCAGTTTGCAGACACAGCCCGGGAACTGATTGATTATAAACTTACGCGGGAGATTGGCGATGAATAAAACTATTGAATTCGGCATTATCGGCGGCGGCTGGCGGGCGGAGTTCTATCTGCGAATAGCGCGGGCGCTTCCGGAACGCTTTCATGTGGACGGCATGCTGGTGCGCGATCCGGCGAAAGGAGCTGCGCTGGAGAATGCCTGGGGAGTCAGGACATTCAGAACGCTGGATGAATTGTTGAAGAATTCAAAAGCCGCTTTCCAGCTTGTCAGCGTGCATCCGGATGCGGCCTTCACTATGTCCATTGAACTTGCCGCCAGAAAAATTCCGGTGCTGCTGGAAACGCCGCCGGCCAGATCCATTGACGCGCTCAACGCGCTCTATCAGACGCTTGGCGCTTCCGCCAGGATTCAAGTGGCCGAACAGTATGCGCTCCAGCCAATCCACACGGCGCGGCTGAATCTGATCAAGTCAGGCAGGCTTGGAACCGTCTCCCAGGCGCAGGTCTCGGTGGCGCATGACTATCACGGCATGAGCCTCATCCGACGCTTTCTGGGAATAAATTTTGAAGACGCAGTGATTAAGGGTATTTCCTTCAAATCTACGCTGGTCGAAGGGGCCGGACGCGGCGGCCCGCCGAAACAGGAGAAAATCATTGAATCCAGCCAGTCCATAGCCACCCTCGACTTCGGCGGCAAACTCGGGGTCTATGACTTCACCGGCAACCAATACTTCGCCTGGATCAGATCGCCCCGAGTCCTGATCCGCGGCGACAAAGGCGAAATCAGCAACGAGAAAATAAGCTGGCTCGCGGACTTCAAGACACCGCTGCAAAGCACTTTCGCCAGACAGGAGGCCGGACAGGACGGCAACCTTGAAGGGTTCTATCTGAAAGGCATCCTCGCCGGCGGCGAATGGGCTTATGTGAACCCCTTCGCACCGGGGCGGCTCTGCGACGATGAGATCGCCATTGCAAGCTGTCTGGAAGGCATGGCCGCGTATATTGACGGCGGCCCGGCATTCTACAGTCTGGCCGAAGCATGTCAGGACACTTATCTCGGACTAATGGCGGCGGAAGCCATACGTACTGAAAAGACAGTTAAAACCGAAAGACAATCCTGGTCCGTTGCTTGATCACCGGCCAATCCGGAAGCCATCTGTCTTCACCATCGCCGCCTTCTCGGGATGCATGGAATTTGCTGAGAAAAACCCAATTCAGCGGAGCTTTAAAATTAGTTTAAGTATTTACATTAAAATGCTTTGCACCGCTTTGAATTGACAAAATCACTATATATGTAAAGATCATTGAAAATTTAAAACGGGGAACTATGAAAAAATCACCATGGGGCTTCAGAGAGAAAGAGGGAAGAAACGGATTAAGTTGTCCAAAATGTTTACTATTTAACTCAGAGAATCTCTAAATTCTCCGAAATTACAAATATGTAACTAGTTAACGAAAGCCTTAACCGGCATTCAAAGATGTTGTTTGAAAATCTTAAAACAGTTATGCTCAACGACTCTCCAAAGTATCGGAGTGGGGATGTCCAGGATAGTTTTGGTGCAGCGCCGTCCGTCCCGGACAGGGCTGTCCAAAATGTGCGGGATGGGTGTCCGGAATGTTTGTAAAACGGAAACGCATTGTGCTCAACGAGACTCTAAAGCCTCGGAAATGTTATGCAGGCAGGGTGTCCAGATTGTCCAAAATGTGGATTGCGTGCATTGTGCTCAGCGACTCTCCAAAGTATCGGAGTGTTGGCTGTCCAACATGTGCGGGATGGGTATCCGGAATGTTTATAAAACTGAAACGCATTGTGCTCAGCGACTCTCCAAAGTATCGGAGTGTTGGCTGTCCAAAATGTGCGGGATGGGTGTCCGGAATGTTTATAAAACGGAAACGCATTGTGCTCAACGAGACTCTAAAGCGTCGGAAATGTTATGCAGGCAGGGTGTCCAGATTGTCCAAAATGTGGATTGCGTGCATTGTGCTCAACGACTCTCCAAAGTATCGGAGTGTTGGCTGTCAAACATGTGCGGGATAGGTGTCCGGAATGTGCGAACCCGGTGTCCAAAATATGTTGTCCCCAATGCCCATAAGCCTCCATAGTACTTATGTCTTATATGACTTGAGATCAGAATGTTGACTGGAATGTTAAAGTTTTTTAATTGCTATTCTTTAATTCGCAGGGTTTTGATGGTATATTAACTGTTCTGATAATATGAAAAGACGGAAAACGGGAGTCAGGAGTCAGGAGTCAGGAGTCAGGAGACAGAAGTCAGTATAGAACAGAAGTCAGTATAGAACAGAAGTCAGTATAGAACAGAAGACAGTATAAAACAGAAGACAGTATAAAACAGAAGACAGTATAAAACAGAAGACAGTATAAAACAGAAGTCAGTATAGAACAGAAGACAGTATAAAACAGTATAAGACGATAAGACAGCTCAAGGAACTAAATATTAATAGTCAGGAAACATATAGAATGAAAATACATGCACTGATTGAAAAAGCTTATTCCGTACTGGACGGGGCGGAATTGTCGAAGCCGGACGCGCTGGCGCTGGCGGAGAATATCCACGGCAGCGATCTGCCTGATCTGTTGTCCCTGGCCAATAAGGTCCGGGAGAAATATGCCCCCGGCATGTACTGCTGTTCAATTCTCAACGCCAAGTCAGGGGCATGTCCGCAAAACTGCAAGTTCTGCGCCCAGTCAGCGCACCATAATACCAATATCGAGACCTATCCGCAGTTAGATACTGAAGAAGTCCTGCAAGCTGCTCAGCGGGCCTATGATTCAGGGGTTCGCTCTTTCGGTTATGTGACCAGCGGCTACGGCTATCTGGAGCCTGATGACGAGTTCAACCGCATCCTGGGTGCGCTGGATGCCATGCGCATCCGCTTCCCGGACATGCAGCTATGTGTTTCGATCGGCATTCTTAGCAGGAAAACGGCCCAATTGCTGTCTGAACATCATACAGGACGTTATAATATGAATCTTCAGACTTCGCCGAAAAGATACGGCGAGCTGATTGCTGACTCCCATACCATCGAAGAAAAGATCCAGACCATCAAGTATTTACAGGAATTCGGCGTTAAAATCTGCTGCGGCGGCATTATCGGACTCGGGGAAAACTTCGAGGATCGCATTGATATGGCGCTGGCGATCCGTGACCTGGATATTGAGGGCATTCCGCTCAATGTGCTGCTGCCGATACCGGGAACACCGCTCGAAAATACCCCGCCGATTGCCGCTGCCGATGTGGCCAAAACGTTTGCCCTGTTCCGCCTGATCAATCCATCCAGGCAGATAAAATTCGCCGCCGGGCGCGAGACTGTCATGAAGGATTTCCAGGCGCTGCTGATGCTTTCCGGCGCGAACAGCCTGATGACCGGCGGTTACCTGACGACCCGCGGCAGAAGCGTTGACGAAGATAAGAAATTCATCGCTGAACTCAACAAATTCAATTCCACCCGGTAACTCCGTTCACTATTGGAAGGTACAGCCATGAACTTTTACGAATCGCTTAAAACAGAACTGGACCAGCTTCAGGATCAAGGTCAGTTCCGGGAACTGAGGAACATTTCCTACCGTTCAGGTAAAGCTTTTCTTGAAAGCAGGGAATTGTTGAATCTTTCCTCCAATGATTATCTGGGGCTGGCCGCCAGAACAGATTTGCGCGAAGAGTTTTTCGCCCCGTTATGCAATGGCAAAAATGCAGAGACTTTCAGTATGACCGCGTCGTCCTCCAGACTGCTCACCGGCAATCATCCGGGGTACGCCGCACTGGAAAGCCAGTTGAGTCGTCTTTATCACGGCCGCGCCGCGCTGGTGCTGAACAGCGGTTATCACGCCAATATCGGCATCCTGCCCGCGCTGACCGGTTCCGATGACCTGATCCTGTCCGATAAATTAAACCACGCCAGCATCATTGACGGCATCCGGCTGTCCGGGGCCGCGTTCAAACGTTACGGGCATCGGGACTATGATCAACTGGAGAAGATCATTGCGGAAAAAGTCTCCGCCTGTAAGCGTATTTTCATCATTTCCGAATCTGTCTTCAGCATGGACGGCGATATCGCCGATCTAAAAAGACTGGTCGAAATCAAGCAGCGTTATAACGCGGTGCTGCTAATAGACGAAGCTCACGCCGCCGGAGTATTCGGGCAGAAAGGCTGCGGCATCTGTGAAGAAACCGGCCTGATCGATGAAATTGACATCATCATTGGGACATTCGGCAAAGCCTTGTGTTCATCCGGCGCTTATGCCATTATGCAGCCGGTCGTTCGGGATTATCTGATTAACAAAATGCGTCCGCTGATTTTTACCACCGCCCTGCCGCCGGTTACGGTCAACTGGACCAGTTTCATTCTGAGCCAGGCCGTTACCATGAATGCCCGGCGGTTGCAGTTGCAGGAGCTTGCCGCAAAGTTCCGGTCGGCAATCAAGGAAAAAGGTTACAAAACCGGCGGCAGTTCCCAGATCGTTCCGCTGATCATCGGCGATAACGTGAAAACCATCGAGCTTGCGGAAAAGCTGCGCAATAGCGGGTTCCTGGTATTTCCGGTACGTCCGCCGACAGTACCGCAGGGAACTTCACGCCTGCGTTTCTCCTTGTCCGCGAACATGAGCTGGAACGAACTCAAAGGGGTGCTCGATCTGCTATGATAGCCCAATGGATAAACTGGTCCGGTTCTGCGGACCTGCTGATATTTTTCAACGGCTGGGGCATGGATGGCAGGCCGTTCTCCCGGCTGGATTCAGCCGGGCTTGACGTCCTGATGTTTTACGACTACTCAAACCTGGAACTGCCTTGTGATATTACGGCGTTGTGCCGCGAGTATTCAACGTGCTGTCTGACCGCGTGGTCGCTGGGCGTATGGGCGGCGGCAAATGCGTTATCCGGCAGACAGCTTCAGTTCTCAAGCGCCTCTGCCATTAATGGTACTCTCCAGCCGATTGATGCGGAATATGGTATCGCACCGGAAATATTTCAGGGTACGCTTGACTCCTGGAATGCCGTCTCGAGAAAAAAATTTTACCGCAGAATGTGCGTTTCCCTGGAAATAACCGCCGCATTTTATGCCTTGGAACCGGAACGCGATGCCGACAGTCAGCAGCAGGAACTGGCGGCCATTCAACAGATGGTTTTACAACCGTCAGCTCTGCCCTGCTGCAATCTTTTTGACCGGGCGGTCATTGGCCGCGAAGACCGGATATTTCCCGCCGCGGCGCAGGAAAAGTCATGGGCGGCCGCCGGTATTCCCTGTAAAAATACCGCAGCGCCGCATTATCCTTTTGCCGGTTTGCGCCACTGGAAGGAGCTGATTGATTTTGAGCAGAATTAACAAAGCGCTGGTTTCCCGGCGCTTTGCCGGAAGCCTTGATTCATACTCGGCCAATGCCGTAGTTCAGTGGGAAACCGCCCACGCCCTCGTCGCTGCCTTGAAAACGGATTCAGGGAGCCGTTTCGACCATATTTTTGAAGTAGGTTGCGGCACCGGCCTGCTGACAGCAATCATCGCCGGCGAACTCCAGTACCGGAAGCTGGCAGTCAATGACCTCGTGCCGGACTGCAGCCGCAACATCGCCAAAATAGCAGACTGTGAGTTCATTGAAGGCGATATTGAGACTATTCCTGAATTGCCGCACTCCGTAGACCTGGTCGTTTCCAATGCCACATTCCAATGGCTGGCCAACCCGGAAGCGGCATTTGCCCGATTTGCCGGAATCATGCCTTCAGGCGGAGTTCTCGCTTTTTCGACGTTCGGGCCTGAAAACCTCCGGGAAATCGCCGCCGTCACCGGACACAGTCTGGTTTACCGTTCGATAGCCGCTATCCGCAAAATGCTGGCCGCTGATTTCGAGGTTAAAACTATTACCGAACAATCCCGTTCAATGGTTTTTAACGCCCCGCTGGAAGTGCTGGAACACCTCCGCCAAACCGGGGTTACCGGCATCAGCAGCAAAATTTGGACAAAATCGGTTTTAAAAAACTTTATTAACAGCTATATTGACCGCTACAGCGTTACCGGCGGAGTAGTTCTGACTTATCATCCGATTCTGGTGATTGCCGTAAAGCGCTGAGCTTAAAAAATGTTAGGGATTGCGTATGGCAATATACTTTATTTCAGGGATAGACACTGCGGCGGGAAAATCCATCGCTACCGGAATGCTGGCGAAGTACCTGATTTCAACCGGCAAAAAAGTCATCACCCGGAAGCTGGTGCAAACCGGGTGCAGCGGTATTTCAGAAGACATTGAAACTCACCGGACAATCATGGGCCTGCCGCTGCTGCCGGAAGACATCAGCGGACTGACCTGCAGCTACACTTTCAAGTTTCCCGCCTCGCCGCATCTCGCCGCCAGCCTGGAATACCGGACGATCGATCCGGAGATTATCTCAGCGGCAACTGACCGGCTGGCAGAGAACTATGACATCGTTCTAATCGAAGGCGCGGGAGGGCTCAGCGTCCCCCTTACCATGAACACTCTGACCATTGACTATCTTGAACAGAAGAAATATCCGCTGATTCTGGTATGTTCCGGCAGACTAGGCAGCATCAATCATGCGCTACTTTCACTGGAAGCGGCACAACACAGGAATATTCCGGTCGCCGGTATCGTCTATAACCTTTTTCCCGCCGCTGATCCGGTTATCTCCGCCGATACCCGGGAGCTGCTGCGGCATTATCTGAAACGCTTCGGTTACCCTGAATCAATAATCGACCTGCCGGAGATCCCCGATCTGAATAACGCCGGAATAATTGATTTCTCAACGATTTTCAAAGGAGATGGCAATGAATGAGATGGACATCCGGAAACTGATTGAGTTCGACCGCAAGCATCTGTGGCATCCTTATTCATCAATGACTAATCCGCTGCCGGTATATCCGGTGGCTTCCGCTCACGGGGTGAAAATCCGTCTGGCCGATGGCATGGAACTGATTGACGGCACCTCTTCCTGGTGGTCCGCCGCCCACGGCTACAACCATCCCAAACTCAACGATGCCATCAAACGCCAGCTGGAAAAAATGGCGCATGTTATGTTCGGCGGACTGACGCACGAACCGGCGGTAAAACTGGGGGAAAAACTTATCCGCATGACTCCGGAACCGCTGCAAACCATATTCTATTCCGATTCCGGTTCCGTCAGTGTGGAAGTAGCGGTAAAAATGGCCTTCCAGTACTGGCTGGCCCGCAACTACAGGAACAAAACTAAAATCCTGACAGTCCGCTCTGGCTATCACGGCGACACCTTTGCCACCATGGGATTGTGCGATCCGGTTGACGGTATGCATAAAATTTTCCATGATATTCTTCCTGAAAATATTTTTGCGGAAGCTCCCCGCTGTAAATTTAATGACCCGTGGGATGAAAGCTATATCAGCGACATGCTGGCGCAGATTGACAGGCATCACAGTTCCATCGCCGCCGTAATCATCGAACCCATTGTTCAGGGTGCCGGCGGCATGCGCTTCTATTCCCCTCACTATCTGCGTCGTCTGCGGGAAATCTGCTCTGAATACGACATTCTCCTGATTTTTGACGAAATCGCCACCGGTTTCGGCCGCACCGGTAAACTTTTTGCATGCGAACATGCCGGGGTGTCGCCTGATATCATGTGTGTAGGCAAAGCCCTCACCGGCGGATATATGACTCTTGCCGCCACTCTTACCACGCATCAGATATCGGAGACTATTTCCAGCGGTATGCCAGGAGTATTTCTGCACGGCCCGACTTACATGGCCAATCCGCTGGCTTGCGCCGTGGCCTGCGCCTCGCTTGACCTGCTCGAAGAATACAAATGGCAGGAAAAAGTTCTGGCAATAGAAAAACAGATGAAAGAACAACTGGAACCGGCCAGAAAACTTCCAGCCGTCGCCGACGTCCGGATTCTCGGAGCCATCGGGGTCATCGAAACCATAGAACCGGTTAAGGTGGCGGAAATCCAGTCCAAATTCGTTTGGGAAGGTGTCTGGATCAGGCCGTTCGGCAAACTGATTTATCTGATGCCGCCATTTATCATTTCCAGTGAAGAACTGTCAAAACTGACCACAGCAGCTGTTAAAGTAGCCGGAATGATAAAAAATTGACATATAACAGGAAAATTAGAAAAACAGTAATATTTACGCTTGCATTTCTATAAAATTAAAGTATCTTTTTGACCTGCTGATGAAAGTAACTATTTCATCGTTGAATGGGGCATTAGCTCAGTTGGCTAGAGCGCCACACTGGCAGTGTGGAGGTCAAGGGTTCAAGTCCCTTATGCTCCACCATTTTACCCTCAATAAAGCCTATTTCGTACCATTTAGTACCGTTTTTACTTGCAAGCCCCCTAAAACCGGCTATATTCAGCCAAATCAGATATTTCTTAACTTGTGAGGGAGCTATGGCTAAAAAAAGTGTTAAACTGGACATCGGAACCATATATACAAAAGGTTTTGACGGAACCTATTTTTTCAGATATCAGATTAACGGCCAAAGAAAAGCCGTCAGCTTAAAGACTAAAAATCAGGATGAGGCAATCACCGAGGCGAAAAAGCTTATTCCCGTAGTCAAAGGAACAACTTTAGATGTTATTTCAGCCCATGTCAAACATGCCAGAGGTTTGGCTTCCAAAAAGAAATCGCTTCTGCTCAACCTAGCCTGGGATAAATACTCTGAGCATCCTGATCGAGCCACTCCGGCAACCGTACATGAACAGGAATCATACAAATCAACTTTTGATGAATTTATAAAATTTGTATCCAATGAATCTATGGAAATGCGTGACGTTACCCCGGAAATTACCGATAAATTTGCACAGCATTTAAGAAAAACTCAAATCTCTGTGTCCACTCACAATCGCAAAATTAAAAGAATAAGAAAAATCTTTCAGGTGTTAAGCGAATATCGTGACGAAAACAATCCATTCACCGCTAAATCACTCATGAGAAAAGACAGGGAAGAACAGGAAAACGAAGTACGGCGGTTGTCTTTTACCAGAGAACAGGAACAAAAGTTGTTAGAAGTGCTTGAAGACAACAAACACAAGGTTATGCATAAACCGGAAATAAAAGTTATCTATTATCTGGGGATGTTTACCGGACAAAGATTTAAAGACTGCGTGTTGTTGCGCTGGGACAAAGTGGATTTAAATCGCAAAAGAATCTGGGTTAAGCAGTTCAAAACTGGCAGTGAAGTAACCATTCCCATCGCTAACAAACTCATGGATGCATTACTGGAAGCGCAAGCCTGGAAACGGAATGAATATGTATGCCCAGAAGTTGCTGATCGATACAGAAAGGTGGATAAAAACGGCAAGAATACGGGTAATACTCTTGTTAATATTGACGCTTTAAGGGTCATCAAATGGATCGGTTTGAAGCCATCAGTAGAAGTGCCAGGACGCAAAAAGAAAGTCACGATATACGGCTTTCATTCCTTGAGACATAGTTTTGCTTCTCATTGTGCGGAAGCTGGCGTTCCAAAGGCAGCGGTAATGTCAATCCTCGGAACCAACTCCGAAATCGTTGACAAGTATTATACGCATATAGGCGAAGAAGCCCAGGAAAAGGCAATCATGGCCATTACAGGTAATTTTACTACCGTTTCAGCGCAAGAACGCATAAACAAAGCACTGACAATTATCGATAGCTTAAAGAGCAAAAATAAAGCTATGTTGGAAATTGAAAAAGTTCTGCGAGGAAATTGAAGATTACTTTACTAATTTTTTGAGCGCCAACTGTGCTTCATCACAGCCCTGTTTCGCAGCTTTACGATACCATTTAACCGCTTCGGTTTTATCCTTGATAACACCTTTGCCATACCGATAACATTCCGCAAGGACAAACTGCGCGTCTGACATTCCCTGTTCTGCTGCTTTGCGATACCATTTTACAGCCTCGGTGTCATCTTTGCAAACACCTTCGCCTTGAGCATAACATAGACCAAGATAAAGCTGTGCTCTTGCATCGCACTGTTCAGTAGCTTTGCGGTACCATCTAACTGTTTCAACTTTATCCTCGGTTACGCCATCACCGTCGGAATAACACCATGCAAGAGCAATCTGTGCATCCGCATTGTTCTGTTTGGCGGCTTTGTGAAACCATTTAACAGCTTTGGCCTGATCTTTAGTAACGTCGTTACCGATTAAATAGCACTCCCCGATATAAAACTGAGCTTTCGCATCACCCTTTTCTGCTGCTTCAATCCATTTGTCAAGGCTCATTTTAATATCTCCTGATAACGCTGATCGGATATAAATCTAACAATATAAAACGCCAATACCATAGAAAATAACTTGATGCAACGATCAAGTCAAATTGCTTTTGTTAATTTTTCTACCACCTTCATCAATCCAGTTTACGAAATTGCGCGGAAACAGCGATTTAAGCGCGATCGGATCCGTCGCATGTCCCAATATCCGGCAGGCCAGTAAAATCACACCTTTGCCGGTTTGCGGCGGCCATTAAATATCCAGTAATCAGCCACAAAACAAACAAATTACTGATGTACAATATTTTGTGTCTCGGGCTGTCCGATCCGTCGAATGCCGGCAAAACGCTGATCATCCATTTTCAGCCATATATAACTGCTATGTTCAATGCATTTTTCATCTTGTCCGGAAGAGGCTTGAAGACGATCAAAACCTCATCCAGCAGCCTTACCTTGAGCGTCCATTTTACCGCATCCTCGCTGCCGACATCGTCAAGGAATACTGGGTTTCGCGCAACTCTAAATGGCTTCAATATAATTTAACCAGCTTTCACGTTTCCGCCTGATCCCCGACACAACTGAGCTCCTGGAAGGTGCATCAAGCACCTACCGGGATCTCCTTTCTGTTCAGCCTCAGCCTATTCTTCTCCCTGCCGATTCTGCCTCTGCCGCATTCGCCGGAATAGCATACCGTCGGCATCACTCACTACGTTTTGCTCGTTGCAGCCGGTAATTGGTCAATATCCCGCACTCACGCCTCGCTCTGGCCCAACTGCCATCGCCCAGCGCCTTCATCGCCGCCGCCTGCAAGTACAGATAATTAGCCCGCATATGCATAT
>CAIPAT010000353.1 GCA_903863035.1 uncultured Lentisphaeria bacterium | reverse complement strand
CGCCGACCCTTATTTTCGCTCTGTCCGTCCATGTGGGCGCGGCAGGCACTGATCCACCGACCCTTATTTTCGCTCTGTCCGTCCATGTGGGCGCGGCAGGCACTGATCCACCGACCCTTATTTTCGCTCTGTCCGTCCATGTGGGCGCGGCAGGCACTGATCCACCGACCCTATAATTTCAAATTTGAAACAGTAAACGCGAATAACAGGAGTTATATGATGAAGGATCATCAAATATCTGAAAAAACAATTGTTCAATTGCGGAAGATTGCCGAACCGTTTATCAGTGCCGGAATAATCTGTAAAGAAGAATTGGACATCCTTTTAAAGTCAGCCAAGACGAACCAGGAACCTACGCCGAAACCACCGGCCTTAATATCTCGCGCCAAAGGCGCTCTGATATTGGGCATCTCGACCCGCAGCTTGGATCGGATTTTAAAGGATGGTTTTCTGAGTCGAGTTCAAGTCGGGAAACGATCAATCAGACTGGACCAAAGGGAAATAGAAAAGTATGTTGCAGAAAACACCGGATGCAATTTAATCCCGGTAACAGGAGAAGCAAAATGAACAATTCAAATATTACGTTAAATGCCTGCCCAGAACTTCCGGAGGGAAAAGATTCCGCGAATGATCTGCCTGAACAGATAACAGAAAATGAGAATTTGATGAAAACAGAAGCTCACATAACACCTGCATCGCCCATGTTATCGAATCCTCCGGCAGAACCAGGGGCAGCACAGTCCATCTACCTCATCAGTCCGACAGATAAAGTGGAGGTCCATGAGCTGGCTGACGCTTTTCCTGAAGCTGAAGGTCCGGAGTTTGAGCAGATGAAAAAGAGTATTGAGGCCGAGGGACAGCAGGTGCCGATAATAATGCATGGAAATATGCTTCTAGATGGTCGGCTAAGACTAAAAGCCGGCCAGCAACTCGGCATCCCTGTAAATGCAATTCAATGGCAAGGTACTGGAACAGCAGAGGAACTGATCCTGGCACTGAATCTGAGGCGACGCCACTTTACTACCGGCCAAAAAGCGGCTGTCGCTGTAAAATTATTGCCGTTCTTTGCGCAACAGGCCGCTAAAAGGATGATGGCGGGAACGGCCGCAGCCCCTACTGCAAAATTGCAGAAGGGTAGCTCAAATGACCTCGCTGCCGAACAAGTCGGTGTTTCAAGCAGATCTGTCGCCAAGGCCAAAAAGATTCAAGACGCTTCACTAGATATTTTCCATCAATTATTTACAGGAGTACTCACCCTCGCCCAGGCCCAAAAACAGATCAACCCTCCATCTCCATCTCAATCTCAGTCCCCCAGTGGTTCTTTAAAAATAGCATTGATGGAAATTATCAAATTAGTGCCCGATCACAATAAAGAGCAGTTCAATAAAATTGTTAAGGAATGTCCCACTCTAAAGAGAGCCCTCGACAGTTCCGCTGATGGCGAAAGTGGGAATGGGGATGAAAATGAGGATGGGGATGCAAAGTGAATTCTTTCAATCTTATATTGCATAAAAGTAATAACCCCGCATCGGCTTCTGTCGATACGGGGGGATTGAACACGCTAAAGGCTCTGCGTTCATTTGCCGGACTGCCGTTGACTGATGATGCGGTTGAACGCATAAGCATAGTTTCTCCAATCTCGTTGACTGACCCGGTAGAACTGACCATGGCGATGATTGTGGCTCGCTTCCGCTGGCTTTGCTCTGACTGCAGGAAAGTGGAGTTTTCACTTTCAAGTCATACTCTGCTCAAGCAGGTCGAAGACCTCGACATGCTGCCCAAACGCCTTGGGTTTTACCATCGCGAAGTACTTCGGCACGAGTGCTCGATGCTGGTGCCGAAAAAACTGGATGAAATCACTCCACTGTGGCAACTGGTAGTTCCGATTCAGCGCTGGCGGACCAATCTTTTGTATTGGAATTGCCCGATGCTCGGGACGGCATTGCTGTTATCGCTGATGCACAGGCTAATCCGGGCTGAAACGAGTTTGTCAGCAGCGGACTGGACGCCGCTGATTATGACGGTTGCGCTCGCGTCTCTAGACCAACTGGCCATAGCGGTCAATGACGCAGTGATGGCGTTAATCGAAAAGAGTAAAAAGGAATAGGACCCGACTATGCTTGAAAAATTAACCTTTTATACTAATAGAATTATTCAGCGGATTCGCTCTTTTGAACGTTCTGCAATGCAATGTGCAGAAGTTGAACTTGATATGCGCAATGCTGCTCACTCATTTGATCTTCGCAAGCGGTTAAAGTGCGGCTTCGATAATTTGGATAATCCTATTTTTTGCAATGGCCAAATATTAATGCGCCCAGACGTGCCGTTTATACCGTTGCCATTTAACACTTGTTCATTCCATCCTTATTTACAACCATGGTGTAATCCGCTACTTACTCTATATACATCTCTCGGAGAAATAGTTAATGGAGCCCCGGGATTGCAGGCAATGCTTTTTTATCTTCGCCTGGCACATACTAATAATATCTCTGAACTAAATGACATGTTTTCAGAGGCTTTCAGCAAAGAAGATATAGAATATGGCGCTTTTCTTGGACGAGCGAGGGGCATTACCGGAGAGTGGAATGCAATAACTGCCCCTGATGACGGGGCATGGGCGCGTGTTCCGCTTGCCGGTAAAATGCTTCCTGATTCTACAGTGAACGTCATACCAGTTTATGATATTGATGGCGTACTTGCTTATTTGCTGGAAATCGTTATTTTATCTTACGACAGCTATGCGGTATTGCCGCTGGCTTATTATCAAAATCGGTTTTACCATGTTCCGCTGCGGCTTTATATCCCGCCCAAGCGTCCATACACTTTACTCAACACAAATTTACTTGCCGATTACCCGAACGCGACAGTCGTTTTAACCGATGATATTATCATGGCTTTGGCGAACCAACCATCTGCCGACATGATCTATTTGGCGAATCCTGGCGGGGATGCCTGGATTGACCACCTTGACCTTGACCCTGTGCTTGGTAGAAAAGTTATTTGTACGGTTTTTAATACCAATAACCCAGAAGAAAAAAAGCAATTCTATCGAACCGGTGTAAAGATGGCGGAAAAATTACATGCTGCCGGAATTACCCCACGTTTTGCAATTATGAAATCTGAAGGAGGTGCCAGTTGAATTCCGTAATATATAATTCATTGATTTTGCCGGAACAATTATTCGGCCCTTTGGCTGAATACAGGGGTGAGATTATCGACTTTCGTCCATACCTCAAATCCGCCGCTGAATTTACTCATATTCCGGATCCGATTAGCCTTGACCGCTATGGCGAAAAGGACATTAGCAAAATTAGAGAATCAACCAGATATATTGAAAATTTTGCAGACAGCGGTTTAATGACGGTTGTTGTCCAACAAAAAAATGTCGAAGCCGATCTTACTTCCGACATAATCGTTCCCAAACTTTGCAATCATAGACACGATTTCACAAAACATTGGAAAAACTTGACCTCTTATAAAATCAACAGTATCGCATTCATTGATATTGAGCGCGAAAGGCAATATTCAAAACTGATGGGATTGCTGGATGCGGATTTTTCTTTATTTCCAAAACGTGATGATTTTTTTCTTTTCGATACCAGTTTTCTCGATAAATCGGCTGAAGACGGGCTTAGCATGTTTAAGGGCGCATTGCGCGAACATCCAGCAAAAGTTGTTCTTTTCGATGCAGAATCCGCCTGGAGCGGTGATGCCAGAAGGCTTGCACTGTTTAAAAGCGCTTTGCGCCATTGCAGGGTCAATGACGTCGCAGTGATTTTAATTCTGCGTGAATGCAAATTCCTTCGCGGCCTGCCAACGCCGGATAGGCTGATTCACATCTGGAAAAAGGGTGAAGATCGGTTCCGCTACATCGTGGAGACGGAATCAGACCATGGATGCGCTGAAGTTGAACCGTTTGAGTTAAAGTTTAAAAACCAGAAATGGGAATCAGAAACGGTAAGTCCGGATGTGCTTAGTCAAATACCTGAACGTGAAAATCGTAATAAAAAGCCAGGGATTGATGCGTCAATGGACTTATCATTTGATGAATTTCCGGCGGGAGATATGCTCTGATTTTGCAGAGAATATGCTGCTGAAATTTTGGACATGAACGATGAATTATAAACGCGCTGGAAGCGTGGAAAGGAGTGAAAATGTCAGAATAACCACAAAAGAACAGAGTTAACAATGGCATGGGGATTAGTCCGTTGGCCCCGTTCCAGGCCGTCAGCCAAAACATCTGCACATGATTTTACCCAACGGGCAATGATGGCAACCAAAGTTAAAGTATAACTGCGGTCCGAAAACAGAAAAAATTAATCTCATATATAAAGGAAAAAATCCTATGAGAAAAATTACAGACGATGAAGAAAACCAGCTCAGGTCGAAATATGGTGATCCGTATTTTTATAAGTCGAAAAGATTCAGCGGACTTAACCAGCAGTATTTTGCCGGCTATGTTGCTCGATCCTATGAATTAATCTATTATCTTCCCGATGGGTGCTTTTACATGCATTCAGAAAAAACCGGAGTATGGACTCCGGTTACGGACAAAAAGATGATCGATCTCATCGGACGCGCTATTCATGAATATGCCGTTGCGGTTAATATTCCGGCGATTGAAAACTACCGCACCAAGTCATTTCTTGCGGCACTCCTGGATCTACTAAAAGGGCAGGCTGAGAGCAGAGATGCTTTCGCCAGACGCAACGGGCACTTCATTCATTGCGCCAACGCTGTCCTGATATTTGATCTGAACTCCCTTACGTGGGTGAAAAAAGACTTTTCACCGCATTTTTACAGCCGTAATCAAAATCCGATCCAGTATGATCCGGATAAGAAATGTCCGCGCTTCATTGACTTGCTTTTGAGCAAAGCGATGACTGCGGATGATATCCAAATCGTGCAATTGTACCTAGGCCAGTGCCTGCTGGGAGAAAACCTCAGCCAAACGTTCGTGATTTTCGTCGGAACCCCGGGCGGGGGGAAATCGACCTTAGTTAATGTATTTGAAGGCGTAATTGGCCGACCGAATTGTGGAGAACTGAGAACTGAGTTCCTGGCAAATAGATTCGAGATCGGCCGCGCCAGCAGTAAATCGCTGTTGACCGCGAAGGATGTTGATCCGGAATTTCTGAGCAGTGCTGGCGCGAACAAGATAAAAGCAATGACCGGTAACGATACCATGACCGGGGAAGCCAAAAACAGTAATGCCGCGTATGATATTTTAGGGAATTTCAATATAATAATCACGAGCAACTCGCTGCTCCGCATTGAGTTCGCCGATGACGTGGAAGCGTGGCGGCGGCGTATTTTGCTTATTAGCTACGAAAATCCCCCGCCAGCGGAACGAATCACGAATCTCGATCAGATATTATTGGCCGAAGAGGGAAGCGGGATACTGAATTTAGCGTTGGAAGGTGCCGCGCAATTGCTAAAAGCAGGCGGAGTGATAACTAAAAGCACTGAACAGCAGGCCCGTGTTGCAATGCTCATGAAGAGTTCTCGCCCGTTTGATGTCTTCGGGAAACTTTACATTCATCCAACTTTAGATGCCTCGATAACAACCGAGGAAGCTGTTTCCTGTTTTACGAAGTTCTGTGATAAAATGAAATGGCCGCTGGTATCAGAACGCAAGGCGCAACTACTTTTCAATGAGTGGATGCGGACTACGTTCGGTGCCGTTTTGCGGACTGATATAAAACGCAATAATCACAATAAACGTGGCTATAGTGGTTATCAAATAAAAAAGAATACGGCCAAATAACCGTATTACCGTATGTTACCGTATGTAAATATCTACCACCAGCAGGCGATAAGCCTGCTGGAATCATCATCATTCAGTTTCCCATAGATTTTGCCGGTTGAAACCAAAGGTTATTGAACTTTGATTGAAGTTAATAATGCAGACAAGGCTTTTATTATGAAACCCAGATAAACAATACCACCTGGTCATCTATTTTATAAATTTGGCGTTATATAAATTTAGGGGTATATGGTATTATCTATATATCATGCAAGCGCACATATACATGCACGCATCTATATATCACGCATAAGCGTATACACATACGCACGTATCTTATTATCACGCATAACATATGCATATCTTATCTTTAAGCAACTGTCCGGCCTTATACCAAATAAGGCCAGTACAGATGATTGAAAATGTTAATCCCGGCTTTCATTCAAATATTCATCTGTCTGCATTCGATAACTATAATATAGTGTACTACAAAACAGACAACCAACAACGTAATCAAAACGGAGATTTCACCATGACAAAGAAAAGAGTAACCACCGATGCTCCCGAATTCAACAACCATCCCATTCAGACCGACAAGGATAAAGGTCTTCGCTGTGACAAAAAGATACTTAAAAAAATAGATGAGACCGATGCTCATGCCAGGACTAATGATCGGGTTATGTTTATGCGATACGATGTCGGAGCACCAGCAGGATATGATGATCCCAGCAACGATGCCTTCCGCAGTGGTCAGGCTAACTTCATCAAAACTTTAAAACGATCCGGTCTTTCACCCCGGTATGTTGCCGTAAGGGAACAATCCAGAGAGAAACTTCAACACTATCATGTTTGTCTATGGCTGGATGGAAGAAAAACTCAGTCGATTTATGACCATATTGCCCAAGCCAATGACTCCTTCGCCAGTGCGTTTGGCGTCCCTGATAATAATGGACTTGTTGACGATTGCACCGAGGATAAAAACGGTAAACCTCAGGAGAACGGCATTATGCTTAGAAAAGATGATCCTGACTATCAGAACAAAGTCGCTCAGACTCTGGAATGGGCCAGCTACCTTGCCAAAGTCAACCAGAAAAACACTCCTCCAGGAACAAGGGAACTTTTCTCATCCAGACTAACGAAGAAGAAGAAGAATGATAAAAAATCTACATGATAAATCTTTGATTTTACCATGCTGAATACTCTCTATCAGAATAATTAGACAAGGAGGAAAAATGATATATGCATTGGCCGGTATCGGCTTGTTAGTGTTAATCACCGTAGAAATTATGATCATAAAAATCATCTGGTGATAATGGATTCTGATGTAGTGGATTTTGGTCTTATACACTGATAAAAAATTTTCTGAGATATTCACTTTATTCTCTAAAAAAAATAGCACGGATATTCGGTCATTTTTTACCCTTGACTTTCTTATTGAAAGTCAGTTTTTTATGTCATTGTTTATTTCTGAAATTTAAGAAATATTATCATTCATTTCCATTACAGATTTAAAGTTATAGTTCATGGTCTTTACATGGGGGGTAACCGACTACATCACCCCCCCTCTGTTTTTTATGAAATAGCACTCGGTACCATCCGAGTTTCCTATCGATATTATTAACGATTTGACTTTCAATGGAAAACTTATGGATAAATAAAAAGAGTGGGATTATATAAAAATAATCCCTCACTCTTAAATTCAAAATATGGCTCTGGTTTTTCATCCAGCATTTTACATATTTTTGTAAAAACTTACCGACAGGAATAATATCTATAGCACACCCGCCAAATCAGAAACAATAAGGAGATTTGAAAATGGGAAACAGTTAAAATGTCCGGCACCCGATTCAGTATTTTTAAACATCAACTCAACAACAAAGCAACGAAAGAGATTATGAAAACCCGTAAATTAAATTCAAAGAAAGCACTTGCTGACGGAATGGAAATCAGAAAACAGCACTATGAAAAGTATCTGGGGAAACTGGATCAGCCGATTTTGCATCCCACAAAAAAGATCTACCCGCATATGAATATTTATCAGATTGCACCGACTCCCCAAAAACCATATTGGACATTGATCACTAACGGCATGAGTGCCGTCAAGCAGAATATTCCGCTGGATAATAAGCGGACATCCGGTCGCACCGAACTTTTTATGTATGTTGTCGAACCGCAGAATTGGATGTTCAAACTGTTAGGAGGACTGGCCTTAACGCCGTTTGCACATAATAACTTCGTCCACTGGGAACATTTATGTTGTTTAGATGACAACAAAATTCCTAAAAAAACAGGTATTGCCCATGTGTTGTATATGCCGCCGTTTTTTGAAGATATAAGTTTTGGTAACACGCTTTACATTAACGGCGATAAAGTGGATCCTTTGTGGATAATCCCGATTACCGAACCGGAGTTTGAGCAATGCCTGGAGAAGAATGGCGATCGGGAAATAGCAAAAAAACTTATGCAAGCTGAACATCCTCGACTTTTTGATACTATCAGCTAGATAACAGATGGCGTAACATATGCTGCCGTTTCAATTCGCCTTGATCCAGCAGCGCTTTTTACTCCATAAGTTAAGAGTATATAATGCCCTCTGTGTATTTACCGGCACAGAAGGTTTATTATTCAAGCCAGTCAGTCAAACATGCCGTTCACTTACTGTAATCGGCCAGAATGACTGCCATCATAAACTTATCAATGACTGTCAATAAACACCTGAGTATTGCGGGTAGCACACGTCATTATTTGAGCCTAAAGTCAGTCCACTGTCGGACTATGCAGGACGGTTCTTAATCAGCAAATGGCAATAGCAGAAAGCGCATCAGCAGTATTACCGATGTTCAGTTCAAAGTAATGAATGTCCTGTTAATGATAAGGAACAGTAATATCAGCCAATAAACCATTGTAAAATAAAATATTTGCATATAATTTGCATATTTATCTATTTGCAGTATCTTATTGCAGGATAAATCAACGGGAGAATGATTATGTTGATAAATTTTAAAGTCAGTAATTTTCGCTCGATAAAAGAGCCGGTTACGCTTTCCATGGAAGCGGTCGGTATTCATGAACTGGAAGAGACCAATACTTTTGTTGCGCTGAAGAAAGAACGGCTGCTGAAAAGCGATGTTATCTACGGGGCCAATGCCAGCGGCAAAAGCAATTTAGTCAGGGCTGTTTCATTCATGCGTTACTGCCTTGAAACGATGGCCACGGAATTGAAACCGGAAGAGGCAATCCCGATAGAGCCGTTCCTTTTATCCAAAAGCACTGCAACTGAACCGTCACTTTTTGAAGTAGAATTCATTGAAAAAGATAAACGCTACCGCTACGGTTTTACGCTTGATGCGAAGAAAATCCATGCGGAATGGTTATTTCTGACCAGCGGCAAAGAGTTTCCGCTTTTTATCCGGGAGAATGAAAATTTAACTACCGTCTCACCGCAATTTGAAGAAGGGAAAACCTGGACGAAGATGACGAAAAAGACCAATTTACGGCTTCGTTCCAATGCCTTGTTTATTTCCTCGCTTGGACAGCTTTTTGAAGGTGCGCCAGATAAAGAGCTTCACAGCCATAATGTCCGGGACTGGTTCAATAAAGTCCTTATTATCCCTGGTCTTTTTGACGAAGAAGCAAAAGGATTGACCATCAAAGCGTTGCGCGAACATAATTCCTTTGCCGAGTCGTTAAATGGTTTTATTCCCAAATTAGATTTAGGCATCAACAAAATCGCGCCGGTATTCAATGAAGACAATGAAGGCGGAATTAAATATAAGATTCAAACCGAACATTTAACTGAAGATAATGAGAAGATATTCCTGGATATGGAGCACAATGAATCAGAAGGAACCAATAAAATCTTTTCTATTTCCTCTTTGCTGCTAGGGGTATTGGCCCAGGGCTCTATCCTGTTTTTCGACGAATTTGATGCGCGGCTGCATCCATTGCTGACTCGGCGCTTGCTGGAGTTATTTCATGGGACAAACACGCGGAATGCCCAGCTTGTTGTGGTATCGCATGACACCAACTTGTTGAGTCCTAAATTACTCCGGAGAGACCAAATCTGGTTTGCGGAAAAAGAGAAAAACGGCGCAACCAGATTGACCAGTCTGGCGGAGTTTAAGAAGATCCGCAAAGGGGAATCCTATGAGCGGAACTATATTGACGGGCGTTATGGCGCTATTCCGTATCTCGGCGATTTCAGTCCATGGGAGAAATAGCAAAAATGCAAAAACCATGGGAGATCAAAAGAGTCAGACGGCAATTGAGTATCAGGGAGCCCAAGGCTAAATTTCTTATTTGTACCGAAGGCCAGACGGAGAAATTGTATTTTACCGATTTCCGACTTACTTCCGCTAAGATTTGCGCGCTTGCAGGCGATGCCTTGAGTCTGGTCAAAGAAGCAGCGGCATTAAAAAAGCGGATGGCCGGGGTTGGCGATAAATTTAATCAGTACTGGGTGGTCTTTGATAAGGATGAAAATTCTCAGGAACGGATCAGTCAGGCGATTAAGCTGGCGGAGGAAAACGGCTTCCGCTGGGCTTTTTCCAATCCTTGTTTTGAAATCTGGTATCTGTTTCACTTTATAAAGATGCGCAGTGCCACAACTGCCCAGGAGTTAAAAACCCGACATTTGCCGCAAACAGGCCGCATTCCGGAATATCATGAAACCTTGCCAGGGATATACGCGCTTTTAAAAGACAGGCAGCCAAGAGCAATTGATCACGCCAAAAGGATTATTGAAGAAACTGAAAGCTGGCGCAAGAAGCTTGCATCGGTCAACCCGTCAACGAACGTGCATGAGTTGGTGGAGCAAATTAACAAGTATCTGTGATCCGTGAATTTGAACTGTTGCCAGAACGGTACTGACTGGTTGAATCCGTGCTCAAACCCGACCAGCAGACACACTATCTTGAGATCGTGAATAAAACTTTTAAGCAAAGGTTGCATCAATAAAGTTTCAAAGAGCCCTTATCTTTAAATTTAGGCTAAAGTCAGTATTCCGTTGAACTATATGAACGGCACCTGGGTTACTCTCCACGGCCGTTCATTGGAGTGGCTGTTGAGCTGATATACCCCGCTCTTGCGGGGGTATAATAACGGAGATTAGATTATCCGATAAAAAGCAATGTTAATCCATTTGGTTATTCTTTTTCGCCGGTTTCGGTGTTGAACAAGAATTAACCGGGAAATAATTTTGCAACGGTACATCTAGTTTATTAATTTATGTCTTCAAGTGGAATAGTGCTTTGCGCTGGCTGATCTCTCCAAAGGTGATTATAGCCGGCTTCATCATAACGGCTGAGATAGATTTTCTTCAGTCCTGCAGGATATTTTTCCGGCGGTGGGCCTTCCGGCAGAAGCCAGTATTGTTCACAATCCGGAAATTGCTTTGCCGACAGATAATTTTTACCGCATAGTATTACTTTACTGGAATAACTTGCAGTCAGGGATTCAGCAGTTCTGTCCAGCGGAATAAAAATATTATTCAGCGGGAAACGGCTTCTTGCGAACTCCGCAATGCGTTTTAAATCCCAACTGCCGCCACCGACGATAAAAACATTCTGCTTGTCTCCGGCAGTGTATTTCAGCCATCTGCCGCCGCCAATCTCGACTACTTTATACGAACCGGCATTGCTTTTGTAAAAGCTTCCAAGCATCAAGTAACCGATACTGCCGGACAGCGTGAATATTACAAACAGAATCAGTAAGAGTCCGGCATGATTATAAAGACGGCGATGCTCCGAAATAACCACTCCTGACAGCGCTATCCCGGCAATCACCGGACAGGACAGCAGCAGTATCCGCATCCAGCGGTCAAGTTCACCGGTGAAACCAGGATCACTGCCAAGCACGTTCAAATCAAAACAGCTTGACCCCATCGCGGAGATTACACCGCCTGCCAGAATGCAGATACCACCCAGCATAATTACGATCTTCCTGTCTGATAGACGGTGTTTTCTCAACAGTATCACTGCTGCCGCAACCGGCAGAATAAAACCAAGTGCTACAGCATAAGCCCAGACAATGCCGTATTCCACGGCGAAGGTTAGAAAACTGTTGACCATTGTTCGGTATTGCAGCGTGGATTCAACCGGCTGGTAAAATGCCGTGTAAATCATTCCGGACATACCGGAACCTACCCCGTCCGGATTGTCGGCCAGCATTTTCAACCCGCCCTGAAACAGCGTTATCCGGTTAGTCATCGCCCGGTCTGGAGCGGGAATGGTATTAACGCAGCGCGTCATAAAACCGCAACTGATGGCCGCAATGCCAAGCGCCGCTATCATAATTACAGCAAGTCTGTGTCTCGGGAAAAAATGCGGCAGGCGTAACGGATGTTCCGGATGAATAAAGTAATTCTTGAGAAAGAGAAAAATCAGTCCTTCAACCAGAACGGCAATAAATCCGGTTCTGGAATAAGTAAAGATAAAGGCAAGATATAACAGTATCTCTGCGGCAACCGCCGGATATACCGCCGCTTTGTTTTTCAGGAAGAGTCTTATGCTCCAGCAGACGGGCAGCAGACAGGCGATCAGCGCCGCCGCATGGTTCGGATTGAAAAAGCCGAATCCGTATCTGATCATTCCATGATAAGTAAATTCCATACAGTCCGTTCCTCAATCCTGCTTCCAGATTTTCCAGCATTCCGCCAGCTTCAATGAAAAGAAGATATTCCTATATTCAGGTTCAATGTCTGCGGCATTTCTTGAAGTTGCCGGATAGTAATTCATCGTCTGGTCGTCGCCGACATAAACCGCTGTCCGTCTTCCTGCGGCAATATCCTCGAAAAACAGTTCCGCCAGCCTTAGACTTCCGGCGTTAAGTTCATGCTCCCCCGGATAGCTTCTCCAGATAACCGGATATCCTTTCTCCCTGGCGTCGCGGACAAATTTTGAACTCAGCAGGAAACGGCCTTCATCATTCTCCCCGCAGGTTATAAGTGCCGGACACGGAGCAGTGACAGTTTCAGGGTTGAACCACACGCCGCAGGCATGAGCCCCCCAGGCTTCCACGATTTCCGGTTTCCAGTGATAAAACAAATTGGCACACTGTCCTCCCGCTGAATATCCGTAATAGAATAATTTTGTATCACCTTTCAAGCCGAATCTTTGGCGCAGCAGTGTCAGTGCTTCCAGCATGGCAGCCCCGGACCATTTTTCCGGTTCCCAGTAGTCATCATCCTTGAACGACGGCGAAACCAGGAAAATTCCATACCTGTCCGCCAGTTTACCGAAACCGTAAGCTTCAATAGCCTTTGCCCCATCCCAGTTACGCCCCCCGAACAATACTATAATCCGGCTGTCAGGAGTATATTTTGCCGGTTGCCGTACCCGCCATTCCAGCTTACGGTTAGACGGCGCGGAAGTTTTAACAGTAAACGTCAGCAATTCATCTGACCATACCGGCAAAGCAAAGAGTATCAACAGTAGAAAGATTATGATTCTGTTCATTTTGACATGGCTTCTTTGCCCCAGGCCATAGCCAGTTCACGGGTATAGAATTCCACCCGGTCTTCCGGTTCTATATTTTTTACAGCCCGGCTGTCGGCAGGCCAGAACTTGCCCTCCTGGTCATCGCCGACATACAACAGTTTTCTGTTTCTTGATACTACGGTATTCAGTCCGGTTTGCAAGTCCCCAAGGCTTTGTTCATGGTAATAAGTCAGGAACGCACGGGCCAGGTCGGAAGACTCTTTCGGTACTTCATGCGGCAGGTTCGGATAGGATTTCCATAACACATTCAACCCCAGTTTACGGTATTCCGACACGAAATGGCGGGAAATGATATAACGTCCGATGTCCGCATCGCCGCAGGTTATCAGTCCGGGACTGTTTATCATTTTTTTAGACGGCGCGTGAAATACCCCGCAGGCATGGGAAACCCAGGCGGTACAGGCTTCCGGCTTCCAGGCCGGAAACAGATTGGAGCATTGTGACCCCCCGGAATAACCGTAATACATAATCTTCTTGTCGCAGATATTGTATTTCTCTTTGATTTGCTTCAACGCAAAAAACAGCGCGTTTCCCGACCATTTCTCAGGTTCCCAGTAATTATCATCCTTAAATCCGGGGCCGACGAGAAATATGCCGTTCTCATCCGCCCACTTGGCAAAACCAAATGCTCCGGCGGCTTCACCTTGTCCCGAACAGTTGCGTCCCCCGAAAATCACCAGCACCCGATAAAGCTGCCTGGATTTTTGATCATATCCGGACGGCACCCGGTAATAGATTTTAAGCACTTTATTATTAGGAGCAGTGGTTTTTAACGTTATACATGAATTCTCTGCGGCGTATAGTGTTGCCGCAGATGACAGCATTATAAGTAAAGCACAAAACAATGACTTTTTATGAAGCATCTTTTCCTCCTGATCTCTTCAATTAAAATTTACGATATACGTTTTTAATTAGGAATGCAAATTGCAAAAACATATTTTTCAGTAACATAAAAAAATGAAAAAAATCCTATTTGTATCTTGACAGTATATAAAACGAGAACTATTATTAAAAAAAATTGCGGGATTGCGTTCCCAAAAGAAAATTAATTTTTGTTTTATTGAACTTTTTCAAAGAGGAGTGTTTTATGCATCTTGTTATAAGGTCTCTACTGTCGGCGCTGGCGTTGTTCATGGCATTTTCAGCGGGAGCTTACGAAAAAATCAACTGGCAGAACAAGGCGATGACTGCCGGGAAAGCTAACCTGACGGCAGACGGCTTCATTGTCTCCCGCATCCTTGACACTGCCAACTTCTCTCCGGAATTCCAGATGCCCATTGAACTGGTCTATGATTCCGCCAATACCAAATTCAGTTTGTTCGGTTACGCCTGGCGCTGCCCCCAGCTTGAGTCTAAACTCTTCCCGAAACCGGATGGTGCAGACTGGATTACTCCCTGGGGCGAGAAGATTACCTTCTTCAATAAACAGCATAAAAATAACGAAAAGATGATTGAGCTTTATAAGGAGCTGATGCAGGGTACTGGCTGCTTCACCCCTTATGCCGACTTTGAAGCTGAAGGCTCCAAAAACGGCAACTGGGTCGTTACCGGCAAAGATACTAAAGCCGGGTGGAGTTTTGAGTACAGTAACGGACGGCTGCTGAAAATCACCGCTCCCACCGGCAGATTCCTGCAATTCCAGTATATTCAGGATAAACTTACCGCTGTTGCCGAAAACAATGTTTCCCTCATCTCTCTTAGCTACAGCCCAAATACTTATACTCCTGACAAACTCGCTATCAATGGGGTGGATTTCGCTTTAACATACAGCCAGCAGTCCAGTCTGTCGCTGGATAAGAACAAACTCGAACAAGCCGTCCGCGTCAACAATCAGATGCTTTCTTCTATTACCCGCAGCAATCTGAATCCGATTGTTTTCAGTTATGATGCTGACGGCTATCTGGCTGGAATCGCCCAGGGCTCCTTCTCCGATAAACTCGCGGTACAGCATGAAACCGAACAGGAACGCCATGCTTTCATCAAGAAAATACAGGAGATGAAGGAAAAGAAGCAGAACACTGTTTATACCATTCCCGACAAGCTGGCCGGACGCATCCTGAAAGATGAATTTTATACTTACAGTTATCCGGAAAAGAATGTCGTTGTCCTGCATGATAAAGCCGGACGGCAGGCCGCTTACAACTACAGCGACCTGCGCGGCATCCTGAAAGTCAAGGATTTCGCCGGACTGGAAACCTCCACTTACTTCTTTCGTCGTTATGACGTTTCATACAACGGCAAAATCCGCCAGGTGGTTGACGCGAAAGACCGCGTGGTGCTGAACTGCCGTTATGACAAGGTCACCGGCGAACTGTCCCGCGTCCGCGATATGGCGGACAACGAGACCTACTATGCCTATGATAAAAACGGCTGGCTCTCTTCAGTATCGCGCTCGGTTCCCGGCGGCAAACAACCGCTGCTGCGCATCAACTACGACCCGCGAGGCAATCCGGTTGAATATCTGCGTCTGGATGCTGAAGGCAAAATCGCCACCGCTACCAAACTCAGCTATAACAGCAATCGTGATCTGACTTCCGTGGACAATGGCGAACAGAGCATGAGTTTTAGTTACAACAGTTTCGGCAAGCCGACCCAGGTAACGG
>CAIPAT010000352.1 GCA_903863035.1 uncultured Lentisphaeria bacterium | reverse complement strand
CTTGTCAAGGTTATTTCTTGACAGTTCCTAATGTATCTATACAACCTGATTGCCAAAGATTCTAAAATTCATTGATTTCTGCTCTTCTGCACATATGTTTCCGTTTTTTACTGAAATAGGGAAGGATGAATAGTTTGAAAATAGATTTATGGAGAGCGGCGAAGCTGCTTCTGGCTCAGATTTTAAATTGGGATATCAATGAGCAGCTTGTGCTTAACTCGGAGGACTGCTGAAGTATTATTTCTTCTAGGCGGCATAACTGATTTTCGACCATCTCATTTATAATTCCCGTTAGCTTCCGGCAGGACTCTTCCTGTCTGGTCATGCAAATTGAAGCAAAAAAATTATGCCAAGTCACAAAACTGCTTAAAAAAATTGCCTGTTACGAGAAAAATCCCTAGGAATATTTGACTTGCGAAATGACGGAAAGCTTCTTAATCCCCCGTCATTTTCCGATTGATGATTTTTTTACCCTGCGCCTACCGGTTTATTGGCGGGGAAGTCGCATATCGTTCACGCGAAACTGGAATTTTCACTTTAAGCATTGAAAAATCCTTTCTCCTATCACGGTTGTTTTATCTGGAAACGCTGACGAAATTGTTTCGGCGCAAGTCCGGCATGACGGCGAAATTGCAGCGTAAAATAACTGCTGTCTGAAAAACCGCATTCCAGTGCTATTTCACTGATATTCAGGCCTGTATTAACCAGTAATCCGGATGCGCGCTGAATCCGTAGTTTCAATAGATAGTCAAGAGGCGCAGCATGATAATATTTTTTAAATTCGCGAAAAAATACAGCGCGAGACATATTGGTTCTGATGCACATATCTTCAATCGTAAATTTATGGGTTGGATACCGTTCCATCTCTCCTGCGAGCTTACCAAGCAGATGTGGAGTACTGCTGTCAGATGAAGTGGTATTATCGGCTGTATAGCACTGGCAGATAAAGCCGATAAACTGCATCAGCATTCCTGACGCAATGAATTGATAACCTGTAAGTTTTTTATCAAGTATTGACTGAATCTGGTCAAGAAGTTCGCTGCATTGTTTGAGTTGTTCAAAATTCAGCCGAAAACGCTGCTTAAAACGTTTATGGTCTTTTGAATGGCGGTCTATCATGAAAAGCACCTGATACCCTGTATTGGTTGGCAGGTCTAAAAGCGGCAAATTAAGTTTTTTAAAGTCAATCAGAATATTGTAATAAGTAAAGTGCGCCGCTGCTTCGTAAGCATGGATTTGAGATCCAGAGATTACAAAAATATCTCCGCAGCCAATGTCATAACATTGGGTTGCAATTTTATGATGGCAGGTGCCGCCGGTCACCAGCACGATCTCATCGAAATTTTCATGAATATGCGGATTTGCAGGAAGAGCATTTTCCATTTTATATACCGCCACTGGAAAATCCTGATCTTTGAAAGCGTATGAACGCGGCACCATCCAGCATTTGTTACTGATTTTTAGCATATTGATACTATTGTTATATTATTCGAGATTATAATTATGGCTGATTCAGCTTAAATGCCTTATAATATTAGAGTAGATAGATAAAAATCAAATTATTTGTTAAAGATAAATTATTATTATGGAAAAAATGTCAGAATGGCTCAACCCGGGATCGAATTACCGCTCAAAGGTTTTTTGGGCGTGGAATGGCAAACTGGAATCTGACCGGCTATGCCGCCAGATCGGGAATATGGCAAAAATGGGGCTTGGAGGTTTTTTTATTCATGCCAGAAGCGGGCTGTCCACTAAATATCTCTCGGATGAATGGTTTGAATGCGTCTCTGCATCAGTTGAGAAGGCGCGGGAACTGCATTTGGAAGCATGGCTGTACGACGAAGACCGCTGGCCTTCCGGGGCCGCCGGCGGACTGGTGACACGCAATAAAGATTTTCGGGCCCGTTGCCTGAAAATGAGCCTCGTCGATACTCCCGCCGCAGATGCCATTGCCAGTTTTGCCGCCGAATCCGGATATTGTCAATTCCTGGTCGAAATTGCGCAGCCGTGTAGTTGGTACAACAATCAGACTTATATTGATGTATTCAATCCGGAGGCGGTTAAATGCTTTATTGAAACTACCCATGAGGCTTATCGGGAACGTTATCAGAATGACTTCGGCGGTGTGATTCCTGGAATTTTTACCGATGAGCCTTATTACCGGATATTCTTTTGCGTTTTTGCATCTATCTTGTTTAATATAAGTGATATAAGTCACTTTTTTTCTTAAAAACGTAGCCAGTAATATATTATTGATATTTTTTATTTAATGCTTGTAATATTATTTTGCGAATGCATAT
>CAIPAT010000351.1 GCA_903863035.1 uncultured Lentisphaeria bacterium | reverse complement strand
TTTCAAACTATTCATCCTTCCCTATTTCAGTAAAAAACGGAAACATATGTGCAGAAGAGCAGAAATCAATGAATTTTAGAATCTTTGGCAATCAGGTTGTATAGATACATTAGGAACTGTCAAGAAATAACCTTGACAAGTCTCGCGAAATATCCCGAAGTGATTTTGGGAATTGATGGAGAGGCGCATACCTGAAGGTATGTAACGAACCGGCAAACACAAAGGCATTCGGGCGAAGCGCGAAGATGTCAAGGTTATTTCTTGACGGCTCCTTAGCTAAAATTTATCTTTTATCGAGTTTTTTTACCCAAGGGCTTAAGCAGCGCTGCATCGCCCATATTCTCGACTGGTTCGACTGTATCGAGACGACAAACATGCAGACTGCCATGGGCAACTACCGGTGGTCAACCGAATCAGTGGACAGGGACCGTTTGTTTCTGGAGTATTTAGGGGTGACCGGCAAATAGTGTACGTTTTATCCGACTTTCAGGATATAACATCCATTCTCTGAAAAGAATAATGGGCGCAATATGCTTGAAGCTGGATGAAAAATATCAGCCGGGCAGAGCGCTTATTTTTTTCTGAAAACGATTCTGCCTTTGCCGAGGTCGTAAGGAGACATTTCCATCGTTACAGAATCACCAGGCAGAATGCGGATGAAATTCAGGCGCATCTTTCCGCTGATATGAGCGATGACCATGTGTTTATTTTCGAGTTCCACTCTGAACATTGTGTTCGGCAGCAGTTCCCTGACCACACCCTCAACTTTGATTACATCTTTTGACACGTTAAAATCTCCGGTTCTCTTTCCGTAATAAGTACCATGTGCTCAAAATGAGCGGATAATTTACCATCGCAAGTCCTGACCGTCCAATGATCAGGCTCCGTAAAAACTTTGTGTGTTCCGAGGTTGAGCATCGGCTCGATCGCCAACACCATCCCCGGCACCAGTTTAGGTCCGCGGTAAATACAAACAAAATTCGGGACTTCGGGCGGCTCGTGCAGTTTAGTGCCGCAACCATGGCCGACGTATTCCCGGACAACCCCCAGCTTAGCTTTCTCCGCAACTCGCTGAATTGCAACGCTTATATCTTTAATGTAGTTGCCGGCGCGCGCTTTTTCAATGCCTGCTTTCAATGCAAGCTCAGTAAATTCCAGTAATTCACGGGTGCGCTGGGGTATTTCCGGCTGCATTGCCAGAGTTACGGCGGTATCGCCGATGCCGCCGTTCAGTTCGACGCCGATATCAATACTGACAATGTCTTCAGGCCGGATAATCCGGTCGGGACGACCGATTCCGTGAACAACTTCGTCGTTCACGGAAATGCAAATCTGGCCCGGATATCCCCGGTAGCCAAGAAACGCGCTCTTACCGCCGGTCTGAAAAATTAAACGCCCGGCCAGCTCGTCAATATCCTTGGTGGATATCCCGGGACGAATCAGGCCGGCCATCTGGTCACGCACATAGGCCGCAGCCGCGCCCGCGGCGCGAATGCTGACAATTTCCTGCGGTGTATGAATGACACAGTCCGGTTTCGACATTAGCAAAGTTCCTTCAGCAGGGCGGAATGAACTTTTTCTTTTTCAGTTTCAGTGATCGCCACCAGCAGGCCTTTTTTCTCATAATATTCGATCAGCGGCTGGGTCTGGGCATAAAATACTTTCAGTCTTTCCTTCGCCGTTTCAATTGAATCGTCGGCGCGCTGGAAAAGTTCGCCATCGCAATCATCACAGGCTTTTTCTGATTTCGGCGGAGAGAACAGCTTGTTATAAATTTTTCCGCACTTTTTGCAGGAGATTCTGGCGGTCAGGCGTTTCAGCAGCATTTCATCCTCCACCTTGAAATAGATGACCGCGTCAAGTTTTCTGCCGGCATCGGTCAGGGCCTGGCCCAGCAGGTCGGCCTGGTTGATGGTACGCGGAAAGCCGTCGAGAATGAAGCCGCTGTTGCAGTCCGGCTGTGCCAGGCGGGCTTTGACCATGCCTGCGACGATTTCGTCGGGTACCAGTTCGCCTCTGCTCATAATGGCTGACGCCTGCTTGCCGAGTTCAGTGCCTTTGGCAATCTCAGCGCGGAGGATGTCCCCGGTTGAAATGTGGGCGAACGGATGTTGCTCCTTCAGAATAGCGGAAAAGGTGCCTTTTCCTGCTCCTGGGGCTCCCAGGAAGATCAAATTTTTCTTTTTCAGCATTTTAATGCTCCTTGTTGTTTTAGACTTCTATATTTTTAGACGTTTATAAAATTTGCGCTATAAAAAGTTAGCTTGTCAAATGGTTATCCAGCGACCGGTGGAATCGTAAAACCCGGTTATGACGGAGCATAACCCGGCAGTTTCTGATCCAATTTTCCTGCTTTTTGAATTTATGGTTCCCATTCTGACTCTGACTTCCTGCTTTTGAGAATTATTTACAAATGTTTTTGAGAAAATCCAGCAATTGGTCAGCGGAAAATTCATTCTGCGTTCCGGTCTTCATCTCTTTGCAGACCACGATGCCCTTTTCCAGTTCGGCATCGCCGCAGATGATCACATAACTGGCGTTCACTTTGTTGGCGGAGCGCATTTGAGCTTTCATGCTCTTCGATTCGACTTCCACCACCGTCGGAATGCCGGCAGCGCGCAGGCTGGCGGCCAGCTTTAAATTGAAATCCCTTGCCGGATTGCCAATACTCAACAGAAACACCGGCTGGACACCGTCAACCGGCGGTGGGACTTTCAGCGCCTCCTGCACCATCAGCAGACGTTCAAGGCCGATACCGAAACCGACCCCGGGCATCGGCTTGTTTTCTTCCGGCAGGAACAGTTCATAGCGGCCGCCGCCTGAAATGGCATTCTGCGCACCGAGTCCGGAATGAACCACTTCAAAAACGGTATGCACATAGTAATCGAGACCGCGCACTAACAGCGGATCTACTTTATAATCAATGCCCATCGTATTCAGCACGTCACAGACCCGTTTGAAATAATCCTGCGATTCCTGGCTGAAGCTGGTGATGTATTCCGGAGTTGAATTGATAATTTTTCTGCATTCATGCTGTTTGCAGTCGAGAATGCGCCAAATGTTTTTATCCAGCCGTGTTTTGCAGTCGTTGCACATCGTATCGATATGTTTGCTGAAAAACGTGCGTAAAGCGTCTTCGGCCGGCTTGCGGTCCTCACGCGCTCCGCGGGTATTAATCAGCAGTTGAGCATCGGGAATGCCGAGCTCACGGAGATAATGCATCAGCATGGCGATACATTCAGCGTCGAGTTCCGGCGCGACCCGTCCGACATTTTCCACCCCGACCTGGTGAAATTGGCGGCGGCGTCCGGCTGCGGGGCGTTCCCCGCGGAACATTGGCCCCATATAGAACACGCGCTTTTCATTGCCGTTCATGACATCGGTGCCCAGCAGCGCCCGCATGATGCCGGCAGTGCCTTCCGGGCGCAATGTCAGACTGCGTCCACCCCGGTCGTCAAAACTGTACATTTCTTTCTGCACGACTTCCGTCTGGTCGCCGATTCCGCGTTTGAACACTTCGGTGTATTCAAATACCGGAGTCCGCAGTTCGCCGTAGCCGTACAATCCGAAAACGGTTCTGGCGGTTTCCTCCAGGCGACGCCACAATGCGGCTTCTTCCGGAAAAATATCCGCAGTTCCGGGAGGCGGAGAAGAGTTTGCCATTTTTATCTTACCTTAAATTTATTCATAGTTCATGCCGCCGGATAAAAAAGCAAATTGCGCCGGGCGAGTATTGCCGGGCGCAATTCATAAATTATCTTATCCTCAAGCGGACCATAATTATTTAACGCTTTTGGTATTCAGCTTTTCAACGCGGTCTTTCAGTTCTTTGCCGGCGCGGAATTTTACCACTGCGCGTTCCGGAATGACCACTTCATTTTTCGGACGGTTCGGATTGCGCCCTTTACGGCTCTTACGCACTTTTACTTCAAACACACCGAAGTTTCTAAGTTCGATCGTATTACCGGCAGCCAGTTCGTCGGCCACATAATCCAAGGTCATCTGAACAACTTCAGCTACATCGTTCTGGATAAGTTTGGTTTCCTTGGCAATCTTTACTACCAAATCACGCTTCGTCATTTTTTTGCCTCTTTTTTTCTTGTTCTATCTATTCTAAATTTATAATTTTGAGAGTCGTAAAAACTTCTTAAGTTATCCTTGGTTAACATCTTATTCAAAACACGAACATAAAAATTTTGCAATTTTTCTTTTAAAATCTAATCAAAAACAGGTTGCAATTTTTTTACCAGCGTTTTTTTTTATGGGCGGCGAACACTAGTTTCAGGCGTTGTTTCCATAAGGATTCTCAAATTTACGAGATGAATCATTCCGACAGACTGCCGGAACAAGTTATTTCTGCAACGTTTTACCATGGAATTCATGAAACTGCTCCGAGTAAGCCTTCTTGTAAGAAGAGATATTTTACTGGATAAATCAGCGCTTCGCTCTATGCAAAAATAAGAATCTCTAAGTCAAATTCCGTGCCGCTGGCGCTTTTAATATCGCTCAACGGCGGAATTCAGTGCAGATTTTCGCCGGTGGAGCTCATGGTCAGGTCGCAATGCAGGACGCCGCGCTGCTGGCGGAGAGAATCCGCCAGATGGCGAATGTTTTCGGCGCCGCCTTTTACCATAATCATTTCGGCGCAGATGTCATGGCTTAGATGGACATGCGTGGCCGCCAGTACGTTGTCATGGCTGTGGTGCTGAATATGGGTGATCTTTTCGCTTAATTCCCGTTGATGATGATTATATACCAGGGTAATTGTGCCCAGTACCTCGGCGGCTTCCGCCCATTGTTCGGCGACGATTTTATCCCGGATCAGGTCTCTGATGTATTCCGACCTGTTCCTATACTTCGATTTTTGAACCATTTCTTCCAGGGTTTTACACAAAGAATCTTCAAGCGAGATGCTCAGTCTTACCAGTTCACACATTATAATTCTCCTGAAAATTTGTATTAATCACAGCCCGAAAACCGATATTTTACCACAGAGGACATCCCGCAGTCGCGGGACTAACCCGAAAGTTAGCAAGGCACAGAGAAAACCATGCTTTCCAATTTCACGGTTTCACTGTTTTACGGTTTGACTGTAATACCGTTAAGCTGTAATGCCGTAATACCGCTTTATTCTGACTCCTTTTGCAATTACCTCAATTACTGGAACATTCCGCCATTGTGGAAGAAGAGGAAATAATCGACCACCACGATTGCCAGGGCGATGCGGTAATAACCGAATGCGCCGAATGTGCGGGTTCTGATGTAATTCATTAAGAATGCGATCACTGCCCAGGCCGTAAAGAAAGAAACTGTGAAACCGATACCAAGGACAATCCATTCTTCTTTGGTAATAACCGCTTTATATTTTAACAGCGAGTACGCTGAAGCCGCCGCCATAGTCGGAATCGCCAGAAAGAATGAAAACTCGGCGGCGGCCTTTCTTGATGCTCCAAGCAGCATTGCGCCAATAATCGTTGCGGCCGCCCGTGAGGTTCCGGGAATCATTGCGAAGCACTGGATCACGCCAATCAGGAATGCTGTTTTAAATGACATATCAGCGACTTCATTAAACTTGTGTTTACGCTCTTTTCGCTCAATTATGATCAGAATTATCCCGCCGATAAACAGCGCTGCCGCAACCACCCAGTGATTGAACAGATGCTCTTGTATCTTTTTACCGAACAGTCCGCCGATTACCAGTGCCGGAATGACGGCAATTGCGCTTTTTAACCAGATCGAAAGAACGCTGTTAAATTTTACCTGTCTGGCATGAGTATCCAGTTTTAGCGGCGGAAACAGCCGGTCGCGGAAATACATCACGACTGAAAGTATTGCGCCAAACTGAATTACAACTTCAAACATCTTGTCGAAGCCGGGATGCAAATGGAAAAAATTTTCCGCGATAATCAGATGTCCGGTGCTGCTTATTGGTAAAAACTCGGTAATTCCTTCGATAATTCCAAGAATTACCGCATTTATAAATTCATTATTCATCAATACATGTCCGGTTTAATTTTATTGTCTGGAACCTGGATTTACGATCATAACAGATTACATTACTGTTTTTCAACCGCTTTTCAACCGCGATTCGGCATTTTAACCACAGAGGCACAAAGGCACAGAGAGAACTTTTTTATGGATAAAATTTTGAACGCCGGATATTCTCCAGCCGTGCGGGCTCTTATTTTGCTGGACGGTCTATTGGATATTCAAATTGACCGTTTCTTGTCAACAAAACTGCGCAAAAACCTTCACTGGCCTGCTTGCATAAATCGTCTTTAAGTTATAATTTATACCATATTAAACAGCGAGCGAGGGAAGCATATGAAGATAAGCTTGTTTGCCATCATTCTTTCATTGTTTATCTGCATCATAGCATCCGCGGCGGACAAAGTTCCTGCGGAGGTCATGCAGAAGATACACGCCGTTGCGGTGGAAGCCTTTGAGGACAACCCTGAAATGCAGCGCAGTATGGTCCAGGCGGAAGTCAAAGGATATCTGGAACTAAAGAATCTGAAAGCTGACGACATCCCGGCGGATATCGTGAAAAAGATTAAAGAAGAATTTACTGAAGAGTTTCCCGGCCGGTATTCTCTGCAAAAGAATCTGGCGGAACAAAATATCAAGGCATATCGCGAGATTAAAACTTTTTCCGACAAGGATGTGCCGCCGGAAGTCATAAAGAAAATCGTTGATGCGCATATTGAATATACATATTCAAACTTGAAAATAGTCATTGATTCCAACATTAAAGCGTACAAAAAACTTAAAGCGTATTCTAATCCTGATGTGCCGGACAATATCATGAAGAAGATCGTGAGCAACGCGCTGGAAGATTTTCCGGACAGCATCGTTCTGGCAAAATTTGTGGTTGACGATCAAATTAAATCCTATAAACGGCTGAAGCAGTGTTCAATCCCCGGCGCGCCGGAACAGACGATCAAATCATTGATTGCGGAAGTTGACGCCATATATCCATACGACTACAAAACCCAGGAAACGCTGGTGATGGAAGCGGTAAAAAGGCTCAGAAAGCAGGAGGCCGGCAAGTAGTGTCCGCTTCCTGCTTAAATCATTCTATCCACATTCTGAGAATTCGCGCTTGAATATTGTTCCGGAAAAACTAGATTTAAAATTTATATACCCAGATTTTATATTGCATTATTGCATAACGAGGAAAATTTTACATGAAAGTTTATATCAACACCGATATTGAAGGCGTGGCCGGCTGGGCTTTCTATGCATCATGGAGCAGCTCACACTGGAATCTCAGGCATCTTGAGCGCATGAATCGTCTTCTGACCAATGAGGTCAATGCTGCAGTCCGGGCCTGCCGGGAAATGGGTGCGGTCGACATTTATGTCAATGACAATCACGGCTGTGCCTACAACATTCTCTATGACGAACTTGAACAAGGCTGCAAGATCATCCACGGACGCGCAGGATATTTTCCGTCCTGGCTGCCGCTGCTGGATGAAAGTTTCGATGCCGCGATTGGTATCGGCATGCATGCGATGGCCGGAACTCCGGCTGCCGTCTGTCCGCATTCCTGCTGGCATTTGACCACCGGGAGCGGAGATGAATTAAAGCTCAGCGAATGCACAATGTTCGCGGCGCTGGCCGGCGAGAAAGGTATTCCACTGGTAGCGATTTCAGGCGACGACAAAATCGCCGCTGAAGTGTCCACGAAAATAACGGGTTGTGAAACTGCCATCGTTAAACATGGACTGGCCGCGCAGAATGCATGTTCGCTGGACCCGGCAACCGCATTGGAGCTGATTACTGAAAAGGTAAAAACCGGACTTACCAGACGTGACTGGATTAAGCCGTTTAAACTTGCCGGGCCGTTCAAGCTTAATGTGTCCGACCGCGATCCGGCTGTAAAAGCTCTGCCAGAAGATATGACCGGCAATAATCTATGGGAACTGATGCACGACGCCTGCCGTGTTTTCGGTAATAAATGGGGTGATCAGAGCATTGACGACCGTTCATGGCGTTACCCTGACAGTCTTTTCAAATAACTGGAGAATATACTAAATGGACTTGGATACTCTGTTCAAATACGGAAATTGCGCTTTCGACAATTCACATTCATGCGGTCAGGAATGGACATTCAGCGCCGCTGGCGATTACGGGATTTTGCCGGAGCCGGGCAAACTTATCGCCGCTGGCGGTGGCGAGGCATTAGCCGTGAATATCCGTAAACTGACCGAAGCGGATTTTTCAATCGTAAATCTTGAAATAGCGCTGGCCGGGTCAGCGGAAGTTTGCGGGCGCGGAGTGCGCGGTGACCGAGAAATATTCATGAACTTTCAGAAACTCGCACCATTCTCGGCATATTCGCTGGCGAACAACCATATCCGAGATGCAGGTGCGGAAGCACTGCGCCTGACCCTTGATCGGTTCACCTCGGAGAACATCCTTTATGTCGGAGCCGGCTTGAATAAGACGGACGCTGAAGCTCCGCTGTTTGCGGAAGTTAAAGGCGTAAAATTAGGCATTCTGGCTTTTGCCCAGAATGAGAATCAGATAGCTGACAGCGGGACACCGGGAGCAGCCGAACTGCTTTCGGAGAAAGTTATAACTGCCGCCGGAAAACTGGTCAGTCAATGCGAAGTTCCGGTAGTCATAATGCATGAAGGTTTCGAATTCATGGATTTTCCGCGGACGCATTTCAAGAAACTCTGCCACAGACTGGCCAGCCTTGGCGTAAAGCTGATTATCGGCCACCATTCACACGTGCCGCAGGGAATCGAGCAAATCGGCGATTCGCTTATTTTTTACAGTCTGGGTAATTTCCTTTTCGACCAGCCTCATTTTGCGCCTTATTCCTGGAGCCGGAAATCATTCGTCCCGGTAATAAAATTCAAAGGGGATAAAATCGCCGGACTCGAAATCCGTCCGCTGACTATTGAATTGAATCCGCTCCAAGTACGTCCGGCGGCGGCAGACGAGCGAGCAGCCATGTTTGACCACCTGAAAGCCAATTGTGATATTATCGCCGATGACACACTGCTGAAAAACGAGATTGACAAGTTTTTCACCAACATTCTACTACCGGAATTTTTCGGTTATCTGCAGCATTACGGCAATGAGAATAAAGGTGATTTTTCAGAGATGATCCAGCGGTTTAAGACGCAGGTGACAGTTCACAAACTGTTCGCTGATTTTCTTTCTATTTACAGCAAAACTAATGAATAAATTCAGGTTATACGGTAAAGCTCCGTTTGATGTGGTGGCAGTACACGGCGGCCCGGGTGCCGGCGGGGAAATGGCCGCCGTCGCCAGAGAACTTGCGTCTGAACATGGAGTGCTTGAAGCTTTTCAGACCGCCATGTCGCTTGACGGGCAGGTTGAGGAATTGAAAACTGTTATTACCGCTGACGGCAGTCCGCCGGTCATCCTGATTGGATTTTCGTGGGGCGCATGGTTATGCTTTATTTTAGCGGCAAGATATCCTGAACTGGTCAAAAAACTGATCCTGGTCAGCAGCGGCGCCTTTGAAGAACATTATACCACGTCATTGCACCAGACCAGAATGAGCCGCCTTACCGTTTCTGAACAGAGGGAAGTCAATGAACTGTTCAAAATTCTGGAAGATCCGGCAATAACCGACAAAGCCACTTATTTCAAACGTTTCGGTGCGCTGTTTTCCCGTGCCGACGCCTATGATCCGTTACCCGACAATGCTGAAATTGATTTCCGTCCGGATATTTATGGCAAAGTCTGGTCGGAAGGCGCGGAACTCCGCCGCAGCGGTAAATTGCTGGAACTAGGCAGAGAGATAAAATGTCCGGTGACGTCGATTCACGGCGATTATGATCCACATCCCGCTGGCGGAGTCCGCATTCCGCTCTCCTCAATTGTACAGGATTTCAACTTCATCGAATTGAAGAAATGCGGTCATAAACCATGGGCGGAGCGTTATGCCCGCGACGAATTCTTCCGCATCTTGAAAGCGCAATTGATAACAACTCCTTCCAATTTGTGTTGAAAACGTTAAAAATGTGTAGTTTGTGATTTGCGATTCAGCGTTTTTAAATGTAAATTACCGGGCTTTAGAAAATACACTCTATAAATTTATGACAACTTTAATACTTTAAAAATAATGAGGGACCAAAATGGCAGCTGAATTATCTTATGTGTTGATCACACCGTACAGTCTGATGAAATCCAGGACCGGAGGCATCATCGCCCGGCTGCTTTCGCGGACTGACCTGGATCTCATCGGAGCTCAAGTATTGACTTTTACCAGGGAATTGGCAGCACAGTATGCGGCATCGCTCGAAAAATCCGTAAGTCCGGCAAATCCGAAGACCGCCAAACTGTTGAGCGATTATGTCAAGGAAAACTTCACCGAACGTGAAGACGGCAAACGCGAAAGAGTCATGATGCTGCTGTTCCGCGGCGAAGACGCCTGCAAGAAGCTTTATGAGATCGTCGGCAGCTTGAGCGGCAAACCCCGCAAAGATTCCCCGACCGGAGAAACCATTCGCGATACTTACTCGGATTTAGTGGCTGACAAAGATAATTCGGACAAGATCCGCTATTTTGAGCCAGCAGTGCTTACGCCGCCGGATTTCGCTTCCGCAGTGGAAAGACTGAAAATGTTTGCCGATTACACTGGAAAAAGCAAAAATATCGTTGAAAACGTGGTGGGGGTCGAAGAAGGGGATGAGCGCACCCTGGTTATCCTGAAGCCGGAAAACTGGCGTCATCCCAGCACCAAGCCGGGCAATATCATTGATATGCTGAGCCGCACCGGTCTGCGTCTGGTCGGCTGTAAAATCTATCGTATGTCCGTCGCTGAAGCGCTGGAATTTTACGGCCCGGTCAAAGAGGCGCTGCGCAAAAAGCTGGCTCCGAAAATCGGCGAAAAAGCCAAGGAAATGCTGGAAAAAGAATTTGAAATCAAGATGAATCCGCAGGTTATCGAAAAACTTACTGAAACCGTCGGATTCACTTTCGCCGACGACCAGTTCTCCAAAATAGTCGAGTTCATGTCCGGCAGACGTCCTGATTCCTGCCCGGTTTCTGAAATGAGCGATCCCGGTCTGGCCAAATGCATGGTACTGATCTATGAAGGCAAAGAAGCCATCGCCAAGATCAGAAACGTGCTCGGACCAACCGACCCGACCAAGGCCCCCGGCGGCACCGTCAGACGCGATTTCGGCCATGATGTCATGGTCAACACCGCCCATGCTTCGGATGCCCCGGAAAGCGTTGTTCGCGAAATGAAGATCGTCAAGATTGACAAGAACGAGCTCAGCAGCAAGATTCAGGAATTCCTCCAGAAATATGAATCAGTCAAACAACAATAATAGTAATTAATAAAACCATAAGGAACAGATTCAATGCAGAATATCCAGATGACCAGAGGATTCATGGGAGGTCTCAGCCCTTCAACGACGTTAAAGATGACCCAGAAGGCGAAAGATATGAAAGCCCAGGGTATTGACGTATGCAGCATGTCCGCCGGGGAACCTGACTTTGACACGCCGAAATACATCAAAGACGCCGCGATTGAAGCATTGAACAGCGGGAAAACCGGTTATACTGATTCCAGCGGTCTGCTTGAACTGAGAAAAGCGTGCGCGGAAAAATTCATTAAGGACAACAATATCCAGACCACTCCGGCCCAGGTGATTGTCGGTCCCGGTGCGAAATTTTCCGTATTCAGCGCGATTGCTGCACTCTGCGGTCCCGGCGATGAAGTAATCATTCCCGCCCCGTTCTGGTTGAGCTATCCGGAAATGGTCACTGCCGCCGGTGCGAAATCTGTTTTTGTTGACACCAAAGCGGAAAATAATTACGAACTGCTTCCAGCCGATCTTGAAAGGGCGGTAACCGCCAATACCCGGCTGCTGATTCTGAATACTCCGTCCAATCCGACCGGCGCGATTTACCGGAAGGCCACTCTGGAAGCGATTGCCGCGCTTGCGGTCAAACATAATTTCATGGTGCTGTCCGATGAAATCTACGAAGAACTCGTTTATGAAAAGGATTTTCCGCACATCAGTATTGGTTCGCTGAACAAGGAAATCGCCGAATTGACTATCACCGTCAATGGCTTCAGCAAAGCCTATGCCATGACTGGCTGGAGACTGGGCTACCTGACCGCCCCGCTGTGGCTGTCGAAGAAGATCAGCGCCCTCCAGAGCCATCTGACTTCCAACCCCACAACTTTCGCCCAGTACGGTGCGCTGAAAGCTCTGGCCTGCGGTAAGGAAGAAGTGTACAAGATGCGCGATTCCTTCGCGACCAGGCGCGATTTGATTTACAATTTGATTAGTGAAATACCGAAAGTAAAATCAATTCGTCCGCAAGGAGCATTCTACCTGTTCTGCGACATTTCCGCCTGCGGCCTGAAGAGCGGTGAATTCTGCGACAGACTGCTGGAAGAGGAAAAGCTGGTTGCGATTCCCGGCGATGCCTTCGGCGCCGACAACTGCCTCAGGCTGTCTTATGCCTGTTCAGAAGAGAACATCAGGACAGCAGTTTCCAGACTCAAGAACTTCTGCTCGAAATTCTAATTTATAATTTATAACAAGCCGCCGGTATGGCGGCTTGACTTTTTCGCAACTTTCCGTAGCGGCAACGTTATCGAATTACGATACCTGAGGAGCTGTCAAGGTTATTGCTTGAAGGCTCCTAAGCGGCGCAACACTTTCTTTGCCCTTACCCAGTTCTTTCCGAAATAAGCGAGTAGATGATTAAGTGTGCGATACTTGCGCTGCAATGAAATTGGAATCGGCCCCGGCGTCTTATAGCCCTGGGCGAGTGCCCATTCCACCAGCTCAATCGTTTTGTCAAAATGCTTTATGCTGTACATATTCCACATCTGCCAGGGTTTGGGCTGGTATGCAAAGTGGATGAAAAAGGCATCCGGGTCCTTGTCTAGCATAAAGTTATCGGTTGGGGGAATGGCATCCCTGGAAAAACACAGTACTGAGTTCAGTACAGATTCGTCTGTCTGAAAATAAGCAAAACTGCTCTTGTTACAAACCCCGGTGTCATCATCCGGCAATACTTTCTGCATCTGGTCGCGCCATTTTTCCAGAAGATCACGGTGGCTTCTGTGAAGAGAAATAAAACAGGAGGTACAGCATGTATGTATCGCCGGTTCGGTGTTTTCGTTTATATCCTCCCGCCATGTATCCAGTATTTTCGCGGGAATACCGCCATAAGTGTCGCCAGCTTCATAAATATGGGCAAATACCCCGGCATTCTCCTTCATTGCGCGCATTTCGACATGGATATGGTTCGGGTCGGCGGTCAGGTAGCGGCTGCAATTACCGAAAAAAATCGCATCGCAATCAGCCCATGTAACATAATCAGTGTCTGGCAGGAGCATTGCGTCCGGTTTGCTGCAGCAAAGATTCCGGGAGGAACTGCCAGTTTTGTTCAGTACCGTTACGTCGGCAAACTGTTTCAGAATTGCAATGTCAGACTCTGTATATCCAACCCCCTGAATTAAAACCGGCTCATTCATGGAGTTTTTGCGCATAGATACGATAAGCAGCCACACGCCCCATATATAATTTCTGTCGCTGGTTAATACAATAGTGTTTGACATCTTTCATCCTTCATACAAAACATTTTACTTTAATAACTTAATTTTCAGCTATTAAACTCACTCTTATGTTCCGATTATTGTTTTTGGGCTATCAGTAATACTATAACCTCTTAATCTAATAATGTTACTGATTTAGTATACATTGTGTTCTCGAAAAAATCCACCTGCAATATTTTTTGTCCGGTTTTGCAGAAGGTTCAATAGTTTTATGCAAAACGTGTATATACCCAATTATTCTGTAAAATTACATGCGTCTTTTATAATTTACTATGTATAATCCTAAATCCTGCTCGTCTTTTTTTAAATTTTCAGCCGTGCAGAGTATATCGATCCGCTCACCGCAACAAATATTCTCATTGGCAGACTTGAATTGTTCCGCGTTGCCAATAGATTTACCCATCATGAAAATTCCAGAAAACTGGATTCCCCGGATCGCAATAATATTTTTAACTTAAAAGGAGAAATCCACCCAAATGGATGATATAACATTTTATGCAAAAGCATTTATTACGCTGTTAGTGCTGGTTAATCCGCTGGAGGGGATTCCGGTGTTTCTGGCAGGAACGCAGCAGTCAGATGCCGCGTTGCGGTCGGCAATCGCCAGACGGGCGTCGATTGCTGTCACCATCATTTTGTTAACAGCGCTTTTTCTTGGTAATGCGCTGCTGAAACTCTTCAGCATCAGCGCCGGAGCTTTTCAAATCGGCGGAGGCATCATTCTCTTCTTAATCGCGGTTCAGATGGTGCTTGGTACCGGCAAGCCGTCGTTTGGCGGCATGAGCGGCGGTACGGTTGATTTACAATTTGCCGTTGTGCCGCTGGCGATTCCGCTGCTGGCCGGGCCGGGCGCAATTAACGGAGCGGTTCTCTACGGCACCCAGACTCATTCCTGGGAGGCAATGGTTATTCTTGCCGGAGTCACCTTGATTGTCGGAATGGCCACCTATATTTCGCTGTGCGCGGCGTTGCCGCTGGTCAAGTATCTGAAAGAAACCGGAATAAATATCGCGACTCGAGTTACCGGTCTTATTATTGCAGCTATTGCAGTAGAAATGATTGCTCACGGGGTGTCCGCGGTTTTTGGAATAAAAGCAATTTAAAGCTGACCTTGATGCGTATTTTTTGATGTATCCTGGTTCACAAAAATGAATTTTGAAGTCGTAAAACCTTCAGCAGCGGACTGACGTACAAGTTCTTCGAGCCTGCCGGCTGGCATTTGCGGAGTCCTGGAAAGTATCCAGAAATAATCCATAGTATCGCTGGTAACCACTGCCCATTGATAATCCGGATCAAGCCGGATAATCCGGTACTGACCATAAAAAGGCCAGAAAAAAGTAACTTTAAGCTCTCCCGTATGAGGGGCTCCGGTAAAATAAGCCCTGCCGCGGGCTTCGCTCCACTTTCCTGAATCCTTATTAAATCCTTTATTCAGCACATCAATGCCGCCTTCGTCACGCAGCGAGTAAGTCGCTGTGACATTGCTCAAGCCGCGCTCAAAATAGTGCGGCATCCGGACAATTTCATACCAGGTGCCGAGATAGCGGCCTGGATTAAAACCGGAGACTGGCGGCAGATGCTCCGTGGATTTAACACTGGAACACCCGTTCAGCAGAAATATGCTTAATAAAGCTATGATCAGAAACAGATTTTTCATATTAACCTATATGCTGTGTTTATCATGAAAGTCGCGTTCATGCTTTAAATTTTCATTTATAAATTATGGCTGTTTCTAATCTAATCCATAATGTAAAGTTATCAATAGATGGATAATGAAACGGCTTTTTCACTGCTTATTGCAATAACGTTGAACCATGGAACAGGCACGAAGACCGGATATGGAAAACTTTTGACGATCAAGTACAAACTTGGCGGCAAAGAAGGAACAGGTCAGCCAGTGAAAATGAAAGTCTTGATCTCCCCTGATCAAGTCAAGCCGAAAAAAAGACATTCAACGCCGGAAGCAATTCCGGCGTTTTTTTATGGCAGAGACTTATTACAAACTCATTTTTATTTGTAGTATTGCTTTATTTTTAATAATGTAATATGTTATAGAACGCTGTGTGCTTATTGCACGCTGGAGTTTTATAAAGTACCGAAACAGGAGATTTGTAAAATGAAAAGAGCAATGTTTCTGACAGCGCTTGCGCTGGTATCCGGTTCCGTGGTATTGGCGGGCGAAAAAATAGAAATCATCAAAGCCGAATACGGCGCGCAGGACAAATGGGGCGATGTTACCACTGTTGTTCAATCAAAGGTCACAGGTGACAGCTTGAAGATTGCTGCGGATAATAATATTCTTGATGATCCGGCTCCCGGTCTGGGCAAGGTTCTGAAAGTTACGGCCAAAGCCGGTGATAAGCAGGCGGATTTTAAATGTAATGAAGGCGAATCGATTGAAATCAATGCCGAGAAGATTGCTGCCGTGGCAAAGGCCGCCGCATTAAAGGCCGCTGCATCAACCGCGCCCAAAGTTAAGACCGACACCCGTCTGGTGATTATCAGCGCGGAATACGGCGCCGATGACAAGAAAGCCGATGTTGCCGAAAAAGTAAGAAATATGGTTGCTAACGGCACCAAAAAAATCCCGGCCACCAATGAGCTGTTCGGCGACCCCGCCGAAGGCGTAGGCAAAGTTCTGACCATCAAGTACAAGCTTGACGGCAAGGAAGCCACAGTTACTGCCGGTGAGAACGAAAGTCTTGATCTCCCCTGATTAAGTTAAACTGAAAAACAGATATTTGACGCCGGAAGTAATTCCGGCGTTTTATTTTTTAGCGAAAACAGGTAGAAAGCTTAATTCTCATATTGCAGGAAAGGAACCAGCATGTCTGGCTTAATTTTTCCGCAATTCAATCTTCCAAGTCAAGAATGCCCGGTCTGACTCAATCTCGTTCATGAATTTCAACGTATATGCGCCTTGGCTTTCAACATTTTCATCCGGCGACAATGTTACTGTGATGAAAGAGTAAAACGGAGTCCCCTGATGCATGCTCAGGATTCCCATATTATGTTTGCCATCAGATAAAATCTCATGCAACGGTATCCATGCTGAAGTCTGCCCCGGCCAGACAAAGTGCTCTTTTGCCGGTTCTGTTTTAACAAAACCTAGTTTGCATATCCAGCCGATGCGGTTAAAACTGCCGTCAGAATCAAACGTTCCCAATTCCATCGTATTTTCATATAAATCCCAATAAAGTGAATCTTCATAAGGGGTATTTAATGCAGGAATATTTACTTGAAGATACATTTTTCCGGATGGCAGCGGTTCGTGCCGCAAATGTTTTTGATGCTTAACCACGTTCAAATATTCAAGATCAGACTCATCGAGTAGCGGATAAGGTTTTGTATAAGCCGCCAGCGACTCTTTCACCAGTTCCGGTTCCTGTGTCAAAAGCCATCCGGCCACGCCCAAACTTTCTATTTCAGCAGAGAATGCGGTTTGGTACTGATAAGCAGCCGGTAACCCCGGCGTTGCCTGCACCGGACGGCACAGCCAGGTTTGTGCGTTGGCGATATCAAATCCGGTCTGTTCCCAGTCGACGGTGGTTCGTACCGTGAGTGTCTGCTCGCTGAAATTGGTAAGAATCAGCAGTGCCGATTTTCTGTTCCGTGTAATCATCAGATAGCCGCCTGTCTGTTTATCGGCATGAGACAGGACATTATAGCAGTTGTAATCGTTGAAAATGGTCAAGTCACGTTCTTTCCGGAACAGTCCCCACAACTTCCACAACGGACGCAGATAAACGTCGTTGATTCCAGGTTCGCCGTGGTGTGAGAGCGACGACGATTTAAGTTGGCTGCCCAGCGGGTTGTGCGGAAATTGTCCGGTCGCCGCCAGAAACGGCACCATTTTTGCCGTTCCGTACTCCGGAAACGCCGCCGTCCACATCGAACCGCAGCAGACAAACGCTTCGCTGAAATATTCATGTTCCAGCCGGCCTTTGATCAGCATTCCCCGTTCGCCTTCGCCGGAAACGTAGCCGTCAATATTACCGCCGGTCATGCCCAGCGCCGAGAAAAACGGCCCGGTATGCGACAAGAATATACCGTCTTCGCCGACTCGTTCACGATACCGCCGGACTTTTAAAAAATGTTTGCGGAAAGCAATTCGTCCGCCCTGGAAACGTTCATTCGGCGGCAGCGCTTCGTGAATCGGGCCGCCGTAATCCATATATAGTCCATCTTTACCTTTTTTCAGCATAGAATCGAACCAGTCGCAAGACTCTTCGGACGCGGAAAGTTCGTCGCCCCGGATATAGACTGCAACCCGGATATTGTGCTCACTCGCCTGCTTCACCACACGGGCGAACTGTTCGGCATCATACGGAGTGCCGCCGTTCTGCGGATCAAGCCGCCAATTCTCGTGGGTCACCAGCACATCAGCATCCGCCACGGCGATCTTCTCCATCTGCCGACTGTCCGGATAGCGCAGATAGTTATCAAAATAATGATACATTTTCAGCGGCGGGAAACGCCTTGCGGTTGGTGCTTTGGTGATGATCCAGCCCCACTGGTTCTGCCATTGCCACGGCCGCTGTTTATTATGGCAGATATCTTTCTGGAAATTCCAGTTAAGTTGAACGGAGTCTTGTCCGTTCCAGATCACGCTGCTGGAATTATCGTCCGGTTTGCCGGAAAGCGAATTTTGTCCTTCCATGAAAAATTCCAGATATACGCCCGGCGCTTTTTGCCGGTAACAATTGAAATTAACTTCAGGCACAATCTGACCGTCAAAACTGCGGTTCGTGCCGGATTTAATAAACCGGGCAGTGGCGATGGTCTGGATGAATGCGCCGTCCACTCCGGACATGGGGCGCGGGAAAAATCCCCAGCGGATATCATCAAACGCGGCGGTTTTAACCGGAGTACTCAGTTCAAACCCCTTGATGTCCGGACCGTTATTGTCTTCAACCATAAAAAACGCGCTGGTGAATGCAGTGCCGTCCGGCCAGAATTCGTGCCGCAGTGACATCTGGAATTTGTCCATGACCGCTCCGGAGGCATCGGCCCACAGCAGTTTGCGGAACTCCAGACGTTCGGCGCCGCCGGAGACTGGATAACGCGAGATTACGCAATTATCCGGAATGAACGGGCTCACCTGGCGCCCGTCACCCAGCGTTATCAGCAATTGCGGTCTCCGGTTTTCAATAATCACTGTTTCGGCGCCATTGCCTTCTTTTAAAACAACCAGTGTCGGGAAGCCGCCGCCCGCTGCGTCGAACTCCACTCTGACATTATCCTGATTTACAAAAATTGGAAATTTATTCATATTCTTCTTCTTATTATTTATTATAGATTATATTTTATCATGACATTTGACGCAAAACTACAGAATATTACAGAGAAATATAATATTTCACAAATCTCTATGCTCAATGACAAGGTTTTTAATCATTCCATCAAAAAAAGCGCTGCCGGCATTGCTGCCTAATGAATATACACAAGTGTAACGGTTATAACCGCTGCATGGAAAGACTTTGCTTTTTTTACCATTTACCTCAAAAATTAAGTTCTGCTGATCGAAATATACTTTGACTTGAGACCATGTCTTTTCCGGCAGTTTCAATCCAGTTTTGCATGATGCGACCGGTCCTTTAAGATCAAGGACTTTCTGGTTTTGATAATAAGAACTTTCCAGTTCCCCATTGTTAAGTGAAAGGGTGAACGCTGTTGCTCTGGCGTCAAGCAGCGGTCGAATACCTTTATTGTTATTGGAGTACACATCCATACTTAACACAAAACTGGAGAATGCCGGCACAAACATCTGCGGAAGGCTTAAATAACTATAATCTGAAAACTTCAGCGCCCATTCCCCTGAATCTATTTTAATCCATTCCGGTGCGGTGTTGCATTGCACATCGGCAGACGGCAGCCTGGAGAAATTTGACTGTATCGGGCAACCGTAACCATATGCTCCGCCGCGACCTACGATTTGCGGGCGGAATCCTCCGGCAATACCCCATAAATCGCAATTATATTCCTTGCTTATCAAAGCCGAACCGTGTTCCGGATCAAAATAATAATGAATTTTTGTAATCAGACTTTCGTCAACCTTAAGTGTAACCGGCTTACCTTCGCTTAATGAGTATACTGTCAAAGGGGTAGAGTTCCCGGTTTTACGGTGCATCGATATTGTGTTTCCCCGATAAATTTTCCCGGATTGGGCGATGGCCTGAAGATAAAGTACGGAATTTGAGTTTGCCGGTTTTGCCGTAATAATGAATTCGGCGGATTTTGTGTTCAAATGATCTGGTATGACCGGTTGGCTGCAATAGCGTTTGAAGACCAGATTGAACCCTTGTTTACCCGGGAATGCCATCACTTCCTTGCCGAGAATGTCTGCAACCTTGATTTCGCCCTGGTGGATTCCAGGCAGGTCAACCTTGAACGAGGCATTCTTGATATCTTTTCTCTCAATTGCCACCCAAACCTGTCGGAGGTGATTTATCAGGCTGTTTTTGAAAGATAATTTCTGACCGGCACAATCAATGCTGTTATCCAGGGACAGCCATTGCCCTTCCACTCCGGACAGTTCTATTGAGCCGTTCAGCTTGAATGTGTGACCGTAAAGTGATTGCCAGTTGATATTGACTACCACATGAGTTTCAGTTTCCCGCCATTGGAAAGCTTTATTACTATGGGAATATATTACATCGCCGCAGTCCATTACTTCGACATATGCCAGCGGTTCTTCTGCCGCAAACGATCCTTCAAGCTGATAAAAACCTTCAATTTGTTTTGACCGGCTAATCGACAAATTTGCTTTATCCGGTTTTAATAAATCTCTCAGCGGCTGTTTTATCCATTTGAAATCCCAGTTTTTGCTGGCCCGCAATTCGATTGGTTGTAATCCGGTTTGCTGTAAATATTTGCCTTGCGGCCCGTTTATCTCCAGTTCGGGAATCAGTACCTGGTATTCAAGCAGTTTCTCTACTGGAACTGACAGAAAACAGCTTTCAAGCTTGTTGCAGGCCATTTTTTGTTCCGGAAATTCATGGACTGCTTTGCCTGCCAGATCTTTCAAGATTAGCTTAATTGCGTATTCCCCCGACAGGTCTGAATCGGGAACATTCACAACTTCAATCTCAAGTTTTTGTCCGGCGACCAATATTTCACGATAACTTAAAATCATATTCGGGATTTTCAGATTGTCCGTCGGGATCGGGCTGATTTTACGGCCTTTTAATTTCTCTGTATAATAGCGGACAATCCGCATGGTTGAAAGCGAGTTGCATACTGTCGGACGAAAACTGGTGTTTTCGTTTTGTTCGTCCCACTCAATGCAATTGATAAAATCGCCGTCAGCCATAATTGCAGTTTCCATCGTGCCGCGCAGCATTCCGGTTCCGGCGCTATCCATCCCGTATCCGATTATTTCAAAATTTTCATGTCCGACTTTGGCACCCCAACCCAGATGTTTATTTTTAAATTCTGGTTCGGATAATACGCTCTTAACAATCGGGATAAGTATTTCACGGTCTACTTCGGCGACATAGCGTCGATCTGCATTGAGCGACAGTGAATTATAATAGAAGCCGTCGGCGACACGCAGCCACTGCCGCAGATAATCCTGGATTGATGCAATATCTTTGGCGGTAAGTTTGCCGTCAGTCCCGGAGGCTTTGAATTTCGGCGGATAGAATGAATTACTTGGAAGGAAAATAAATTTATCGCCATATTTTGCCCGGATTGCGGATTGCATACTGCTCCAGCTCTCTATGGGGCAGGGGGTGTAAGATGTGAATACAACTTTGCCGTCGAGTCGAAAGGAATTGGGATTGTTCAAGGCGGCTTCTGCAATCTTCAGTTTATCATCCATTTCGCCAGCCGTGGATGCGGGACCGGTGAATTCCGGCAGAATGGTCATTTCGTATCCGGGAGTACGGCATACATCAAAAAGTTCTTTTCTGCCTTTAGTTTCCGGGAAAAAGGCAAAACCGTCCAAGCCGTAGGATTGCACAATATCATGCATTTTTTTGTAGCTGCCGATTTTTATGAAACCGTCACCCTGTGCTAACGCCGGATCGACATACAGCGGCCGGTCGATCCATTTATGGATATAGTTATTGAGTTCGAGACCGTATTTTAACTGGGCTCGCGAGAAAACGAATATCCGCGGTGAACGGCGGTTGAATTGTGATGCTTTCTGCATGACTTCCTGCCATGCAGCAGTGTCCGCCGCTGTTAGTGAAACTTGCTGCGCCGCGATATTCTTCTTATTATCCGCGCCATAGGAATATGGCAGTATTGCCGATAACATGACAACCAGCATAAACAATGATCTTTTAACTTGTTTTTTCATAGAGCCTTTCCATTTTTTATATTAAGTCGCCGCTGCGGTTCGCAATGAAATGCATCGGCGGGTGTTTCGTATTTACTTTGTCGTGCCTGATTATTTTTTTCAGTTCAATGGCACATGCAGTAAATTGTCGCATTTTACCGGCATTCCAGTGCGTATTGACTCGTTGGCGCTTATGCCTACAAGCAGCGACGCGGCTCCATCAAGGTGTGATGCCCCGCGTTTGAAAGGATCAGGGGGAGGGTTGTCCGAAAAAATCTGTTCCATAAGCACCGGATCTCCGCCGCCGTGACCTCCAACGCCTTCGGGTATCTCTACTGGACATGGCAGACCGAACATCGGGAATAATGTCAACTGCCTGATCTGTCCGCGCTCCTGCATTGCCGCCAGCTCGGCATCGCCCTGGCCTGCGATGATATGCGAATTATGTTTTTCATATAGTTCGATGCGCCCCTTGGTGCCCGTAATTGAAACACGCAAGCCTTCCCATGGCGCATAAGCAATCAAAGAATATGTCAGGTTCACCCCGTTATTGTAGCGGACCAGAACGGACATGCTGTCCTCTATACTGATATCATCGCCAAATACATTGCGGTCGCGTATGTAGCCGCTGTCGGCTTCCGCATCAAGGTACAGTCCCTTGAGAAGCCGCGCTGTTTCATCGTCCACATATTGCGCAGGGGATGCTCTGTCCAGTCGCAGCGCGAACGGATCCTGCTCCCCAGCGGGGAGTCCTGTGTATCTATCGTAAGAATAACTTTCTCCGCGTGATTCGGCATTTTTGCGTCCGTAGAATTTCAAATCACCCCAGGCAAAAACCTGTTCAGGACGCGAGTCAATCCACCAGTTGATCAAATCGAAATGGTGGGTTGATTTATGGACCAGAAGCCCTCCTGACTTATCTTTCTCCCGGTGCCAGCGCCGGAAGTAATCCGCGCCGTGGCTGGTATCTAAAAGCCAGCACATATCAACCATCAGCGGCTTGCCGATGGCTCCTGACATGATAAGTTCGCGAACTTTGGTTACGCCGGGGCTGTAGCGGTAGTTGAAGGTAACGCGCAGTCTTTTTCCGGTTCTGGCGATGGTATCCAGAATAGCCTTGGCTTTTTCAGCGTCGACAGTCATTGGCTTTTCACATATCACGTCACAACCCAGTTCCATCGCCCGGACAATATATTCGTGATGAGTGCAGTCCATAGTACAGACAATAACCACATCAGGACGCTCACGGCGAATCATTTCATCAAAATCCGTCGCCGCATAAAGAGGAACATCAGGATAACCGAATTTTTCGACGAGGCGATTCATGTGCCAGCGCATCCTGGTGGCGCTTATGTCACAAAGCCCGGCCAGGCACGCCTGATTACGGTAGACTCCTGCGATTGCGTCAAGGAACATAGTCGAACGTCCGCCTGTTCCCACCAATACATACTTCTTCATCTTTCTGTCTTGCCTTTTTGTAATAATTCCGTGCTTGAAGGTTACTTTATAAAACGCTTTAAGCAGCCGTTCAAAAATAAATTTTATATCTCTGCATTCCGATGTCCGTAACTGAGACCTTGTCTACGTTCCATATAAGCATGGCACACAAAACAAGAACGCTTTTATACCACATTCTTGCGCTTTTTCGATATTGCCGGTTTTATTCGGTAACCTCTTTTAATTCCAGGTTACGGAAGACCACGCCTTTGCCGGCCGCTTCGATACAGAAAGACGTCTTTTGGGTTCCCTGCCACCAGCGATTTATATTAGCCTGGGCAACTTCGCCTGGCTCGATGACAACATCAATCTTCTGCCACTCCGGTTTGAGTTCCAGCTTCGGACTTCCGGCATAGATGAGCGACCAGCCGGCGCAGTGTTCACGCACGGCGGTTCCGGCCGGATAATTGCGGCCGCAAGGCTGTTTCAATGTCAGCAGCCAGATGCCATCCTTCTGTTCCAGCTTTACGGCGCCGGTCTTGGAGATGTTGAAATTTGGCATATCGCGCATCTTGTCGCCGGGATCGACGTCAAATGCGACAACGGTCAGGCTGTTACCTTTCCATTTTGAAGCATCTTTCAATTTGATGATAGTATCTGTCTCCTTGCAGTCGGCGGCAAGCTCTGTGGCGGTACCTGGCACAATATTGATATTAACCGGTTGAATCTGTGACCATTCGGTACTGGGGACAAGACCGAAGCGGATATAATCGCCGGCAGCGCTGCCGGGAGCCGCTTTAAATTCTCCGCTCAGCCGATAGTGCTTGGCAGTATTGATCGGGAGGTATTTTTTGCCGTACAGCGCCCCGGTCCCGGCTGCGGTAAATTCGCCGGCGGAGCAACTGAGCTTGATACCTCCGAGTACCAGGATATTTTCCGGGTTATCGATGGTCAGGCTTTCACCGGTCGCCAGCACCGTGGCAGTCACTGCGACACATAGTAGAAACAATGCTCTTTTCTTCATCATGATCTCCTTATTATTTTCTATTCCGTTCGGCAACCGGCCGTCCGGTCCAAAACACTTTGTTTAATTCTATACGACTGCGTAACGCCATGTAAACTGACTGACTCGGCTGAATCATCGAATATCCTCAGCATCATGCCGGATCTCAAGATCGCGCAGCAGTCCGCGGTAGAACTTGAAGCCGGGCGGCAGACCGAATTCCGGTTTGGTGTGTCCGCCAAAAACCGACGGCTTGAAGTAGAGAGCGCGGAGCGGAGCCTCCAGTTCGTAACTGCGCTTTTCGCCGTTTACCTCAAAATTAAGTTGCTTCTGGTCGCATACGATAGTCACCTTTGACCAGATGCCGGGTTTCAGCGTAAAGCCGGAGGCGAACTGGCGAGTCTTCAGTTCTTTATCGCCGAAGGCCAGATAGAGCTTGTCATATTTGACATAGACAGTCACCGACCCGACAATACTGCTGAAGTGGCGGAAGAGCACGTAAGAGTCGCTGCCCGATTCCGGCTTTACCTCGAATTTTAGTGTAAAACTGCCGCGGGGAAATGATTCCAGCGGAAAATTGATATAACTTGACGAATTGGAGAACTTCAGCGCCGGCCGGCCATCATCCGTCACAAATTCGGGAACATGGTTCTCTTCGGGCAGTGCGATGGAGGATTGGAATGGTTCGTCGTAGACAAAGCCTCCTCCCAGCTGAGCATCGAAGTAAGGATCGAATGTATTGACAACCATCGCGCCACGCTCCGGATCTAACTTATATTTCAGTACCGGGATCAACGCTTTCGGTACCTCGGTGGTGACGACTTTGCCGCTGGTTTCTGAAATGACGTTGAATTTAGTTAATATTCCGGGAATCGGGTTAGGGATAATCGGCGCACTCCGGTAGATTTTGCCGGACTTCGTCACTGCCCGCAACTGGAAGATCGGGTAGACGCGCTCACTCGGGAGTGTGACCGAAAACTCGGCGGTATTCCTGCCGATTACCGGCGGTATATCCGGTAAACTGTGCAGAATCTGCCAATCAGCCCGGCACTTGTCGTAGACTTGTGCGATTTTGCCAAGTTTACGGAGTCCGGTTAGCGGGAAACTCTTAGTTTCATTGCCGACGGAAAAGCGAACCTCAGCCTTTTGCGCTTCTCCGGGAATCGTAAGCAGCATCTGTGTCCGTGCGCACCACAACAATGTATTGCTGGTCATCGTGTCGCTGTCTTGTCGCCATGAGCCGAAACTGACGTTAGCCTGTTCCCACGGGCGAAACTTCCAGCCGTCTGCGTCAGTAACCTGCAATTTCAGTTGTGACATACTGCTTTTGATGGTAGAGATGGTGCCGAGTACGACGATGTTTTTTTCGCGGTCAAATTCGTTGTCGGGATCGACGGCGTAAAACTCGCGTCCGAAGTCGGTCACCTCCAGCGATGACAGCAGTTCTCCAGCGTCAATTTTGCCCGACAATTGATAGTTGCCGCTGCCCTTGGCGACGGCTTTGAAATCAACAGACCGGGGGAGCAGCAGATCGCGCAGCGGCTGGCGAACCGCCTTATAGTTATAACAGAAAGACGGCAGCAGTCGGATATACTGCAACTGGTTGAACACCAATTTTTTACCTTCAGGAGAGCTGACTGTAAGTTCAGGCAGCAGCACGGTATGGCGGGATAATGCCTCGGTCGGTACGGTATAGGTAATAGCGCGGAGCTGAGCACGATTGAAAGTTTCGACGGGAAAGCTGACGACCGCTTTGCCTGATTGGTCGAACACCGAGAGTTGTGCTGTATAGTCGGCCTTTGCCGTAGAATCCGGAATATTGAGCAGTTCGAACTCCAGCGGCTCTCCGACTTTCAACGTTTCACGGGATGAAAATACGAGGGGTGGAATGGCGGGATCGTCGCCTGCATTCGGTTCCGGAACCTTGCCTTTCAATGTATTAGAGTAAAATCGGATCAATCGCTGCAACGCCATGGAATTGCAGAGCGTCGGCTGGAAGCAGGTGTTCTCGTTGAACTCGTTCCACTCAAAAAAGACGATAAAGTCAGGGTTGAAGCGCACCAGTCGGTCGAGTTGGAGCCGCAGCCTTGCAGTGCCGAATTCGCCGTGGGACACGCCGGACATGTGATTGATATAACCGTGATTGATGATGGCTCCGGCCAGTTTCGTCCGGTATTCCGGCAGGGCTAGAATCTCTTCAAGCATCGATTGCAGATAGCGGTCATAAATACCGAAATCCGGTATGCTCATATAGTCGAGGGCATAGTTCTCCTGGAGAAGCGGCACCTGAATGCCGCCGAAAAGGTCAAGTAAGCCCTTGATGCGGTCGCGATATTTTTGTTGCGTTGCATCGCTCCATTTGCCGGATTTCATAAATTCCTCGCTGTCCTGCCAGTCGATCAGCAATCCTCCGGTCACAATAAAAGTGTCGCCGAATTCTTTGCGCAAGGTATCGAGAAACTCTTTCATGATCTCAGGTTTAATGAATCCGGAATTGTAGGTGGTGATCGGTATGCGGCCATTGACCTTAGGAGCGTATGGAGACTTCAACGCTATTTTCAGGATTTCTCTTGCCTCGTTCAACTGGCGGTTGGAGGCGGAGAATTTTCCCATTTCGCCGAAAGCGAACTGCGGATATTCCAGATGTCCTTTAGCCCGGTCCGGGTTGGCGTCGAGGAAACTGTTAACCTGCTTGTAGAGATTGAGAATTCCCAGCGCCAGGCTGCCGGAACCGTCGAAACCGTAACTCTTTATGATTCCGATGTCGCGAAAATAGGACTCCGGGCTGGTGTAGGCAAACGTTCCCGCCGGGTAACGCAGTGAGCGGTCGAAAAAGAGCGGACGGTCAATATACATGCCGAGTAAATTTTGAAAGAGTCCGTATTTGTACTGTACTTCAGGATAAAGAAAAGGCTGAGCGGCGACACGCGGACGCCTGCCAGGTTCCAGGTCAGGGGTGTACTCATTGCGCTTGAACGGCGCTTCCTGCGCCAATATCGCGGAGCCGCAAAGGCTGGCCGCAGCCAACAGAATCCATTTCTTCATAAAATGTTCCTCAGTTATTAATTAAAAGCTGATGCTGAATTTCTGTTTTTTAAATGGTATGGCGAATTCGATGATTTTTCCATTTCTCAATATTTTGCCTGCGGTGAGTACATTATATTTTGCAGGAACCCATACGAAGATTTTTCTTTTTTGTTTGATTTCGGAAGACAGACAGACTTCAAGCGTTTTTGTTTTGCTGTTCCATTTTTCATGTATAAGCCCGGCTCCCTGGAATATATGGAGGTCGCTTCCTATTATCTGGGGATGGTTCTCCTTTTTCTTCAGCGCGAAGATCTTCACCGAGTGCGGACTCATTATTCCTGAAGAAATGCTTTTACAATTGGAATGTTGATATTCCCCGCTCCAGAATTCATGCGCGTGGACGGCGCCGGCGAAGCCCGTTATTTCAATATCCGCGGCGAATTCTCTGATTTCTTCGGTATGATTGAAAAAAGCCAGGAACTTGCAGGGGGAAACGCTATCGATGGTTTCACCGTAGATGACGTGCGGTATTCTGTTGACGCAAAAGTCCAGCGGCTTCATCCGGCATTCGATTGCTGGGAACGCTTTTTCGAGTATCTGCAGACGTTTTTCCGGCAAGTCCTTCATTCTGTCCCCGAGGATGAGAGGGCCTGAACAAAGTGCACTTGCGGTTGTCCACAGCTTTGCTTCGTCTATGGTAAAATCTCCTGCCGAACCGCCGTTTTCTCTGACGACAAGGTAGTCAGGGTCGTTTTTCCAAAGCCGGTTGTTGACAAACCAGGAGTTGAAGATATTGCCGAGTATTCTTGTCATGAAAGGGCGTGATGCTTCAATTTTATTTTCATACGGTTCCGGTACAGATTGTCTCCACCTGGCGGCGATGTCATAGCCAACGCGGTTTCCGTCGATAATCCCGGCAGTCGAAGGCACGAATCCGCCGTGAAGGAGAAATGTTCCCTTGCCTGCGCCTTTCCGCAATGCCACCATTGCCGACCGGAATGCGGAAAAAAGGTTTTCCGAACAGTCTTTGGTCACGCCTTCAGAAAGCGCGTAGTTAGTGGCGCCATCGGTTTTTATGTATTCAAACCCGAGATCCCTGACAAATGACCGGCCAGTGTTTTCAATCCATTCTAGCACTTCGGGAATGCTTGCGTCCAAAAAATGGCACGAACACTTGCCTTCAGGTCCGGAGTTTCTGGAAACCAGGCTTCCGTCCTGTTTCCTGAGTAACCAGTCCTTGTGCTCTTTGAACACCCTGCTTTTATCAGAAACCATAGTCGGAACTAACCAGATACCGGCCTTGAAGCCGGAAGACTTTATTTTCTCAACAAGCCATTTGGGACCGTGGGGGAATTTTTTCTTATTCCAGTCCAGCCAATTGCCGTAAGTGTCCGTAAAGCCCGCATCAATCTGGATGTATTCCACCGGAAACCGGTCACGGTTTTCAGCGAGAAACTTTACATTTTCAAGGATGATCTTTTCATTGATATCACTGTGATAATAGTCCCAGGTGCTCCATCCGGTCGGGATTTTGAAATTATTTTTACAGCCGGTCGTCGCGGCAGTTCTTACCGCCCAGTTTTCGAGCCCCTGCGCAATCTGTTCGGCGTATTCGATCCGGAGTGTTTCGGAGGACGCTGACTGTCCCGTGGCAAGTGCGGCGCCATCGCAACAACATAATGAACGGAGCCTCTGAAAACCGAACCCTATCTGGCGCATTTTCAAGCTTGTCTTGCTCCACCATTTATTATAGGTTATGAACCCGAATATCAGTGCTTTTTTTTTGTCAGCGTCCGCGATGGCGCTGACGGAATCCCCGAAGAACCCGTATTTGCCATGCTGTGAGAATTCTGGCAGTATCCATTCCGGAAGCATATCATAAGGAACAGACCGATATCCGAAGAAGACGAATTCATGGGGCGCTCTGCCCGGAAAAACAGCACCGTCTTTTAGGCAATCCGCTACGAGCAAGGTGAAATTGACGAGGGAGATTCCGGATCCAGTCGAATTCTTGATTTCACTTCTGATTTCAACACCATTGCCATCCGGTGAAACTTCCGCATTCAGCAGGAATTCCGGTATTGATTTTTGCTTAGGTGTGTAACGGATGATTATTTTATGCTCTTTCTTTTCCGCGCTAATCGATGAATTATTTTTATTCGGTCTGAAAGATACAATTCCTCCGTTCTCAGTTTCGAAGCTGAAGCCGTAAGCAGCATTCAAAAGCAGCGGCTGGTTGTCTTTCTTATTGAAGAAAGAGATTCTTCCGCGTTCCGGATTAAAAATCGATTTTACGGACTGAGTCGTGAGTTCCACCGAGTCGTTCAAGATTCCTTGAATTTGCCGTTGCGCCAATCGGTTAATATTCATTTAGTTTTTACCTGCTTGCATATATCCTTAAAAAGTCATTTAAATCCGTATTGATTCAGCATATCGGACTAAAATGTTTTTATCTGAACTAATGAATTATGCAATTCTTTTTAAAGCAGTTAATGAATTACAATGCTTGTTTCAGTTGAGCTTAAAATATTTTTTAGACGGATCTCTCTGAATTTTATTATATGAATTTTTCTCATAAGAAACGTGCCCGTCCGCCCAGAGGACATTGGCCCCGGCGGCATGGCGGTCATGAAAATTAATCGATCCGGCGCCATTATCATCAACTACGCAATTTGAAGAGGTGGGCGCATTAACATTGTTACACGAGTCTACTGTAAGAAAAGTGGAGGACGGATGTCTCAATTGAGACATTTTTGCAGCAGTACCATACGTGCCACCAGCCGGAATCCAACGGATACCGCTGCCGACATACATGTAGTTGTAACCGTAATTGATATAGTAATAGGCAAACGGGGAATTGTTGTACAGGCTGGTAAGATAGATATTGGCGCCGGTAAGCATTGCGCCGGAGGGACATGTATATACCTTTATATTGAGCTTATAGTCTTTCTTGAGCGCCCAGGGCCAATTCCAGGTGGTGGTGGGGATTGTGGAATCCATCTGCCAGGGCGTGAAATATTCTTTATTGTCATCCCTGTACATAGCCATTGCCACGCCTATTTGTTTCTGATTGCTGAGACAACTCGAGCTTTTCGCGACTTCCCGGGCTTTGTTCAATGCCGGCAGCAGCATTGCTGCCAAAATTGCGATGATGGCTATCACGACCAGCAATTCTATGAGCGTAAAAATTGATTTCCTGTTCATGTTTAATCTCCCGCTTTTTGTGTTGTCTCTTAGTTTCTTATTCATTTGCATCCTCCTGTTTTTTGTATTTTATGAAATGGTTTAATTCATGTTTCTACAAAATCGGCTGTAACTGCATCGCAAACTGTTTTTGTCTGGAATTTGTATTGCGTTTTACCGGAATTACTTTCACATCTCCTGCTGCATTAATAGCTGTGGAACCGCGCTCAATAAGTTCCAATGCTATTTTAGCCGTTGTCTTCGATGGCGGCCAGGCTTCCATTGCATCAAAAATAAACTCCGTGGCCTTATCAGCCATGATATCCAGCCGCCGGTGCATGGAAGTGATAGCCGGCGATGTGCCCAGCAGAATGTCGGAGTCGACCAGACACATTATCGAGACATCCTGCGGAATGCGCTTGCCGTTTTCAGACAGATATCTGGCCACATCCACGCAAACAGCCGGATGTTCCACTATAATCGCGGTAAAATCTTGATTGGCATCCAGATAGCTGCGGATCGAAATCCATGGCGGACGGTTCATTTGCCATTCCTGGACTGAGCCGGAAAAAGTCAAGTTCGCAAGCATTTTCTGATTCCAGCCGGAAACAAGGCCGGCCAGCGCCAGATGTTTTTGCATTCTTGCTTTATCTTCATAATATCCAAGTATGCCGATTTTGCTATGTCCAAGCTGTTTGAGATAATCCAGCGAGTCGGCAAAAGCCTTTTCAATATCATTGATGATCAGTGAAGAACAGAAATCATCATTGAAAAATTGATTCGAAATCCTGACTATCGGAAAATTCATCCTCTCAAGCTCAAGCACGGAGTTCCTGGCGCTTTTATCATCCGGAACCGAAATCATGATTCCGTCAAGCCCTTTACGCCTGACTTCTGCTGTAAAGTCGTTCTCCTGAAAATAAACTTTATTATATCCGATAATTTTAAGATCAATATCACGGGCGGCAAGATAAAGTTGAATCTGCTCCCCGACACTCATTATCGGAAAGTTTTCAGCAGGATAGAAAAAGCCGACTGTTTTATTCCTGGACGGTATCGGACAGGCAAACGTTCCGGCCTTGCGGATCCTTTTCAACAGGCCTTTCTGGTACAATCCGGTCAACGCTTTTTGTACCGTGCGCGCATTCATGTTAAGCGCTGCGCTGAATTCTGTTTCGCAAGGGAGTTTTTCATTCGGCGCAATCATTCCTGTCCGCATTATTCGCTCCAGCGAATTGTGCAGTTGCTGATACAGCGGCAGTGCATTGGTCTTGCAAACTGTCTTTTTAAGCTCTTCGAGAAGCAAACTGTTTTTCTCTTTCACCATACTGAATTCCAGCAATAATGTTTTACCTTGTAATGTACAGTATACGTGCAGTTAATAATAAAAGCAATAGCTTAGCCAATTTTTTTTGTAAAATTATCAGAATTTGTCTATTAAGCTATATGACAGCACTATTTGATATCTGCGCGACCAAATTAACCGCACGCTGAAATAGTTTTTCTCCGGTATTCGCGGGGAGTGGTGCCGGTGTATTTTTTGAATACTGAGGCGAAATATTGGCTGGAGGAAAAGCCCAGATCAAAAGCGATGGCGGTGATTGCCGTGCGGGGTATTGTCAGCCGTCTTCTGGCTTCTTCGATTTTGATGCGCTGGAAGAAATCCGCCGGAGTCACGCCGGTCTCGTATTTAAACCGTTTGATAAATCCCGTTGCGCTGAGACCCAGTTCTTCCGCAATGTCAGTCATGTTTAAACCGCGACCAAGCCTGGTCCGCATTATTCGCTCCGCCTTGCCCGCGATCCTGGCACCCGGACGTTCCGTTGCGCCTGAACTGCGGAAGACTTCGGCGGTGTCAATAATCATCCGGCAAAGAGTGTTGCGCAAAGATGCGTACCGCAGGAAGTCCGGCTGTTCCATCCCGGCGAGTTGTTCAATCAGCATTTCCGCATGGAATTCATAATGGTCCGGCGCCCGCCGGACACAGTTGCCGGCATTTTTGAAAATCCTCTTCAGCTCCGCGATATCCGCGGCTGAGAACGGCGTATTGACCAGGCAGTCTGCGGCATCCAGGTCGAGAGTGAACCAGAACAGCCAGCATGGACTGATAATATTACCCTGTCCGTGATGCAGGACATCCGGCTGAACCGCCGCCAGCGTTCCCCCGGACAGAAAGAGTTCGGTTCCGTCTTCGAGCAGCCAGCAGGCATCACCTTTCAGCACATAAGTAATCTCCACTCCCTGCTGATGAGTGTGAGGGGGAAGGCGAACAGTATGCAGATAATTATGAAAGCCGCCGGAATATATCACCGGCAAGCCGATGTCCAGTCCGTTGAACCCGTAATGCAGATTCGCCATTTGTATAAAATCCTGCGGTTGATTTTTATGAACGCATTATACATAAATGTAGTGTATTTTATAATATATTTCCAGTTAATAATTATTTTTGAAGGGATTTAATATTATGATGACCGCGAAAGAAAACATGATCAGGACTATCAAGTTTCAGAATCCGGAGCGTGTGGCGCATGTCCTTCCGGCGCCTTACGGCAGTGACTCCGGCTGGTTTTCCATGCAACCCAATGTTGATGCACGTCCGAGCTCTAAGAACGGCAACAGCGTCGATGAATGGGGCGCAATCTGGGAAAATATCGGGATATGCAATCTTGGCGAAGTCAAAGAATATCCGCTGAAAGACTGGGCGGATTTTGCCAGACTGAACATCCCGGACGTTGAGGCTGAATTCCGCTGGGCGTCACTGCCGGAGCAGCTTGCAAAGGCGGATAAGGCTAAGTTTATGCTGGCCAGCGGCGTTTCTCTCTATGAACGGATTCATTTTATCCGCGGCCTGGAAAATACTTGGACCGATATCTATCTGGAACCGGAAAACCTGCAAAAGCTGATTGACATTCTGGTGGAAATGAATCTGAAAGCGATCAAACGCTATGCCGCCGTCGGGGCCGACGGCTACTTGTTCTGTGATGACTGGGGGCTTCAGAACAAGCTGATGATTTCGCCGGAGAAATGGCGCGAATTCTGGAAACCGGCCTATGCCAAAGTCTATAAAGCCGCCCATGACGCCGGGATGCTGACTTTCCTGCACAGTTGCGGGTATATCCTGGAGATATTAGACGATCTGATCGACGCCGGGCTGGACGTTGCTCAGCTGGACCAGCAGTTGAACATGGGACTGGATAAATTAGGCGCGTATAAAGGCAGAATAACGTTCTGGTGTCCGGTTGACATTCAGGCGGTCATGCCACATGGTACTATGGATGAAATCAGGCGTTACTGCCATGAGATGTTTGAAAAGCTGGCTACGCCGCATGGCGGGTTCATCGCGCAATGGTACGGCGATCCGAAAGGGGCTGGACATTCCCAGGAAGCGATTGACGCCATGTGTAAGGAATTCCTGACTCTGGATTACCGTACACTGTGACACTGGTGACTGGTGACTGGTGACTGGTGACTGGTGACTGGTGACTGGTGACTGGTGACTGGACCAAGGACCAAGGACCAAGGACCAAGGACCAAGGACCAAGGACCAAGGACCAAGGACCCATGGCTTGTGAACTCAGGCCAGTTCCAGCCGGTGCGGCACAAAGACTTTTACCGGCTGCTCACCGAAGTTTTGCAGCGCCTTGATGATTTCCCTGCCCATGCCGGCATAATCCTGGATCGCGGAAACGGTTTTAACGCCGGTGGTCATCAGCGAATGCGCATTGTCAAAGTCTGAGTAAAACAGGTCTTTATTAAAAACCAGCCCTTTTTCAGCGGCCATCTTAATCACCGCGCCGGTGAAACCGAGCACGGGCGAGGTAAGAACAATCTTCTTATTCTTCTCGAACTGGATTTTCAGCAGTACATTCAATATATCATTATATTCATATCCGGGAACGTCGCAGATACGGTAGAACAGTCCTTTGCCGGCACAGGCGTCAACAAAGCCTTCGCGTCGTTCCTGAACTACGAAATCCCGTCTTTCCGGATACAGGAAAAATATCTGACAGTCATCGCCGGCTTGCTCAATATTGTATTCGGTCAGCTCGCGTACCGCCTGACGGTGGTTGGTCGAAACAAAGTTCAATTCATCCAGATAGCGGTTGACCAGCAATACCCGGTCCTTGTATTCAGGCAGACGGTTAAGCAGCGCGACGTCCGGTAGAATCACCACTACGCAGTCGTAATTCCCGATCATGGCTAAATTCTGGTACAGCTTCTGCTCTTCGATGAAATCAAAATTGTAGTCATGATCCTGTGCCAGCAAAATACTCCACATGGCGCTGCCTTCATAATCCAGCGGACTGTAATCCACTGCCGGAATTGACCCGCTGGACACGATCGCGGTTTTTAAACGTATTTTCTTGCCGGTGACAACTGTTCCACCGCGCTTGGAGGTCGCCAGTATCCCGGTGCTGACCAGTTCCTTGAGCGCCTGATTGATGGTGGTACGGGTGACCGAATACTGCTTGATCAGCTCCTCGCGAGTCGGAATCCGGGCGCCGGGCTGGTACATTCCGGAACGGATGTTCGCCAGAATATCATTTTTCACCTTGCTGTATTTCGGTACATGCGCCATAATACTTCTTTCATTATTTTACTGATCTAAACATAGCTCCGGTAACATCCCGGATGACATTTCATATACAATTACACAAAATTTTGCAAAGGTCAAATAAAAACCGGTTCATTTTGATACTTTTATCCGATTTTACGGTTTATATATGGTTTGTGAACCTTGCCAGTACTAGTCACCAGGGCATTTTGGACAGCGTGAACAGTTCTAAAATTCTATTTTGGTATTATAGCCTCCTTGTTTTCATCAGGTGATTTTGAATTTATTGTTTAATTTGCGATATGCAACCGGACTGGAATGATGATAGCGCTTAAACAACGCGGCTAAACGGCTCTGGTCGGAAATGCCGCAGGCATCGGCGATCTCATTCATTCTCAAGCCGGTGCTGACCAGCAGACGGCCGGCTTCGCCAATGCGGAGGCGGTTGAGATATTCGCTGTAACTCAAGCCGGTCTGCTCCTTGAACAGATGAAGAAAGCGCGACTTGCTTAACCGGATATTCTTTTGCGTTTTTGCATCTATCTTGTTTAATATAAGTGATATAAGTCACTTTTTTTCTTAAAAACGTAGCCAGTAATATATTATTGATATTTTTTATTTAATGCTTGTAATATTATTTTGCGAATGCATAT
>CAIPAT010000350.1 GCA_903863035.1 uncultured Lentisphaeria bacterium | reverse complement strand
TGTCCAGAATGTAGTGCCGTCCCTGCCGTACTGGATTGATCGGAATACCTCTCGCGGAGCGAGAATTCTACCCCCTGAACAAGTTCTGCACAATATGTGTCCAGAATGTCCAAGTTCTTTGAAAATTTAAACGTTTCTGTTTAACTAGTCTCTAAAGTCTCCGGATTGATCCATCCCGCAGTCGCGGGACTAGCCCGAGAGTTAGCAGGACGCAGATGTTAAAACAGGAAGACTATCTAAAGTCTCCGGATGGCTGTCCAAAATGTCCAGAATGTGAATGGTGACTGGTGGAAATACAGAAAGCAGTCTGCAAGGTAGCTGTCCAAAATGAGTGAGCCCGCGACTGCGGGAAGGATAAGTGGTGTCCAAAATGTGTCCAGACCGAGTGTCCAGAATGTGCAAAATGCGGTATAGTTCTGTTCAACGGGTCTCTAACGACTCGGAGTGGCTGCCCAGAATGGTTAATGGTGAATGGTGAATGGTAAGACAATGGAAAATGGTTCTGCGCAGCAGTGTCCAGATTGTCCAAAATGTTGTTTGAAAACTTAATAAACTCTGAGAAACGTAGTATTCAACGGCTCTCTATTTTCTCGGAGTGGGGCGGATGCCCTGTTTTGGAGGGTTGCGCTCCGTCGCAACCGGGATCGAACAGGTTGTCACGGCGGACAACCCTCCATAGGCGGGACAATGAATTCAATACGGAATATAGATTGGCTCAACTGGCCTCTAATCCCTCGGAGTGGCTGTCCAAAATGAAGAAAAAAACTTCGTGTCTCCGTGCCTTTGTGCGAGACATGGTCCCGCAATGACGGGATGGTTCTGCTCAACGGGGCTCTAAAGTCTCCGGATGGAGCCATTTATTTCTGTTCCGGCAGATGGCTGCCGGGTGCAATGCAGAGTATCTGGTCGGATTTCAGCCAGCCGTCGGCTTCGCCGCAGCGCACTCTGGACCAATCCTGACGGGATTCAATGATTTTGACTTTGGTGCCGCTTTGCAACTTTGCTTCCACCTGCCCTGAAGATTCAGACGGCAGGGAACGCAGTTTCGCGTTATCGTCCATGATGACAGCAATATCCGGATTGTAATCGCTGTGATACTGGGTTGATGCGGCAATAATTGAGAGTATCGCCGCCAGCGAGACGATGCCCAGGATGATGGATAGTTTATTAAAGGAGATTGAACGTCTGAACGCCATAATCCCGCCGCTGACGGCGCAGGCGAACGCCGCGATCAGCAGCCATTGATCCGGACGCAGATTGTCTCGCATAGCTTTTATCAGCGAGACCGGGTCTTTGATTTCGCCGGCCTGCGGCTGGAAAAGTTTCCTGCGGACATAATTCAGATTTTCTATAATATCCGAATCATTCGGCGCAAGCAGTCTGGCACGTTCATAACATACGAGCGCGGCGGGATAGTTCCGAAGTTGGCAATAGCAGTTGCCGAGGTTGTATAATAATGCCGGATCCGGTTTTTCCGGGACCAGCCTTGAACGGTAATAGTCCGCTGCTCTGTTAAACTCGCCGCGGTCATAAGCGGTAAGCGCCTCGACGCTGGTCTGAATTACTTCCGGTTTGGTGACTGCGGTTTTTTTCGTATCGGCCATCGCGCCGGCCGGCAGCAATGCCAGCAGCAGGATTACAGTAAATGTTTTTATTGCCTTGCAGATGCATTTTTTCAATTCACTCTTATCCATATTGGAACCTCCCGGCATATAACTTGCAGCGCCGGAACTGTGCAGGCATTCGGCGACTTCTTTGTCATTGACTTTCTCCGCCAGCTCAGTTGCAGTAGTTCCAGGCGGCAGCGCCAGCATATCATTCAGGAATGGCACTACTTCATTGTTTATTACGTTGTCGATATTATCCGGAGCACATTTTTTCAGTTCGTGCAGCACTCTGGAACGGTCGGCCTGAGCCGCCAGGCGGCGGCGCAGCAGCGGATCGCTGTCCAGTTTTATTCTGGAAGTATGCCGCCATTCACTGACCAGCCACAGCAGCGGTCCTGCGGTCAGCAGCAGGATGTAAGCCCACAGATAGTTCAGATACAGTGGAACGGCAATTCCGCCTGCTTCTGACTTCTTGAGATAAAGAATGCCGGATTTGGCGGCCGGTTTATTCTCTTTTGCTTCTGGTTCAGCGGAAGACTTTGAGTCAGGGACTGAATTGAAGACCATCGGAGCCGCGGTTAAAGCCTGGTTGGCCGATGGTACTACTGTAAATTTCTGATCAAAATTATACGTTTTGTATGCCTCGTGCGAAGTCGAGAATGTTGCCGTCTTTAAATCAATCTTCACCGGGCCCGGTTTCAGCGGGATCATCACATACTTGATTTCCGCCTGTTGTCTCTCGCTGGCGGATGCTGCTGATTTATTAACCTCGGGAGGATAAATGCGAAACCCCGGGATATTCAGATTGGGAGTCTGTAAGTTTTCCAGAGAACCGCTTCCGGTAATTTCTATCTTGAAAGTAAACGGTTCTCCGGACTTAAGCTCTTTAGCGCTGACCGAATAATTGACCAGCCAGCTGCCGATCAGTCCGAGACTTTCAACCTCTTCCGGCACCGGCGGCAACGCTTTAATTTTCAGTTCCGGAAAATCGATGGTAACTGCATAAGGAATTTGGCGATATGACTGACCGCGCATAAGGCTGAAAAAATCATCGTCACCGGCATTGCGCTGCTGCCGGTCGGGCACCATAATTTCGCAATTCTGGGTGGCGGACGGCGTAATCGCTCCGGCGGCGATCGCTCTGAATGCCGTCCGGAATTTATAGAGTTGAAATCTCCTGCCGCCGACATTTACCCGTTCTCTGGTCGGCAACTCAAACCGGCTGTTTTCCTTGTTTACGCCGCTGTAATCCCGGAAGATCACTTTATCCAGATTGAAATTCGGCCAACTGGTAAACTGATATTTGATATCTTCAGATGCGTAAACGTCCAATTCAACAGGAATTTCTTCCCCGACATAAAATTCACGGCCATCCGCCATGATGGTGCCTTTGCCGTAAATCAAGTCTTTAAGCTTATTTTCACCGCTTCCGTCAGCACTTTTGGAAACAACCTGATTTGCTCCTGCAAAAGCTTTTACCGTGACGCCGTTTGTCATCATTTCGTTTCCGCCAACCATGACTTTTATCGGCGGAATCTCGACAGTACATTCTTTCGAGATTTTAAACCAGTAGATACTGCGGCTTTCTGCAACTCCATTGACAATGCTGCGCTGCATGGATGACCCATTTTTAATCCACTCAATATTTTCAACGTGAGGCAGGGACGCAGCTTTGGGGAAATCATTGGACCTGGCGACGAGCACAAGCTGCACCCGCTGTCCGACAATCGCATTGTCCGGCACCGCAATCGCTTGAACTTCTGCGCCATGCACACGGCATACGGATAAACATATTATAAGGATGTATAAGATTTTTTTCATAATTCCAAACTCGCTTTCCTGAATAATTTCATCCTGGCAACTTCCATTACCAGTCTTTTTCGACTTTGATCTGACCATACATTTTCTGCTGCTGTTCTTTCAGCGCATCACGCAGATTTTTTTCTTTGCCGGCCATTACTTCAAGCAGGGCTTTTGCCTGCTGCGGATCAATTTCTTTTTCCTGCTGCACTGCTTTAGCCTGAGTCTGCTGATCATTCAGTTTGCGGTCCTGCTGATTCTGCTTGTCCTGATCTTTTTTATCTTTTTTATCTTTCTGGTCTTTCTTATCCTTGTCGTTGCCGCCATTTTTATTCTTATCATTCTTGTCGTTTTTATTATTGTCATCGGCACCGAGATATTTCAAGGCTTCTTTCATATGCTTATCAGCTTTTTCCTGCTTGGATTCCTTGCCGGCCTGTTCCGCTTTATCCAGTTCTTTGCGGGCGGCTTCGGCCTTTTGCTCAATTTCCTTCTGATCCAGTTTACCGGCCTGATCTTTCAGTTCATCAACAGCTTTCTGGGCATCTTTCATTGCCTGGTCAGCATTTTGCTTCTGATTGCCTGATTGCTGCTTCTGCTGATTGTCCTGTTTGTTCTGATCCTGTTTATTCTGATCCTGTTTATTCTGGTCCTGTTTGTTCTGATCCTGTTTATTCTGGTCCTGTTTGTTCTGATCCTGTTTATTCTGGTCCTGTTTGTTCTGATCCTGTTTGTTCTGATCCTGTTTATTCTGGTCCTGTTTGTTCTGATCCTGTTTATTCTGGTCCTGTTTGTTCTGATCCTGTTTATTCTGATCCTGTTTATTCTGATCCTGTTTATTCTGATCCTGTTTCTGCTGCTGTTGCTTTCTAGCTTCTTCAGTCTTTTTACGCGCTTCTTCCTGTTTCTTCTTAAGCTCTTCAATCTTCTTGCGCAATGCGGCAATCATATCGCGGTCAAATAAAAGTTTCTGCTGGTCAATGGCTACTTCAGCGCGGTTCTGTTCCAGTTGGACATTGCCGGTTTCAGCGGATTTATTGACATCCGCTTTTTTAGTACCTTCTATATTTTTTTCTGCATCCGTAGTCGCCGTTTTAATGCTCATGGATTTTACATACATTTCTTCCGCTTTATCCAGAATTTTTTCTGAGCCGGAAAGTTTTTCCAGTGCGCCATCCAGATTTTGTCCTTTCACCTGTTCGACACTCTGCATCATTTCCTGGCGGGCTTTATTGTGTTCGATAACGCCGAGATTCTGATATGCCCGTGCCCGGACTGCCGGACTTTTTTCCGCCAGATTAATTGCCTGTTCGTAAAGTTTGGCGGCATTGACGTCTTTCTTTAACTGCAAGTCATGCGCTTCATTATAAGTCTTAACCGCGTTTGGCAATACTGACGGTTTTTCTTTTGAGGATTTTTTTTCTTCAGCTGCCGGAGTTTCCGTTGCGGCATCGGCCGGCAGAGTAGCAACCGCAGGTTGTACCGCGTCGGTTGCGGCGGCGGCATCGTTATCCGCGGCTCTCACGCCTGACGCAGCGATTAATAATCCAGGCAGCAATAACAGCAGTAACGTTTTGCGGGAACGATCTGCAGGATTTTCGCGCTCTGAAAGCGTGAACCAGACCAGCAGAAACAGCAATGATGCCAGCAGCGGATAGTGGAATCTTTCAATCGGTATGGTCCGGATGCCCTTGTCTTGTTCTTTTGGAATCAGCTCTTTGATCCGCTGGCGTATCTGGTCGAGTCCGGGATCGGTAACGGTGCTGCGGACATAAATGCCACCGGTTTCTCTGGCCAGTTTGACCAACTGCTGCTCATTGAGTTTAGTTTTGACCAGATTGCCGGAAGCGTCACGCATGAATGCCGTAGTTTCCCCCGGACCTCGTTTTATCGGAATAACCGCCGGATTGGCCGGGTCGCCGAGCCCTACAATGAATAATGGTATTTTCTGGTTTTTGAGAGAATCGAGCACGCGGGCGCTGTCCCCGGAAAGCTCGTCGCCGTCAGTAATCAGGACGATAGCCCGGTTGGTGCTTTCCGCGGCGTCGAATGCTTTTACCGCGGTTTCCAGGGCCAGTTGCAGATTGGTGCCGCCCAGCGGGATGGATGAGGTGTTTAATTCGTCGACATATTGAATAAAACTTGTTTTGTCAGTAGTCATCGGACATTCCAGAAAAGCGTTTCCGGCAAATGCCACCAGCCCGAAACGGTCGCCGTTGGAATCTTTTACCAACTGTCGCAACAGCCACTTGGCATGCTCAATTCTGGATGGCTGAATATCTTCAGACAGCATGCTTTTAGAAACGTCAAAAAGCACCATCACATCCCGGCCTCTGGCTTCGTAAGGAACCAGCTGCGACCCCCAGTACGGCCTGGCCGCCGCCACCATCAGCAGTAAAACCCCGGCGATGAACAGCCAGAGGCGCAGCGATCTGCGGACAGGGGAGATTAAAACATGCTCCGGGTCATTCCATCTGACGCCGAGCAATGATTTGAGTATTTGCGAACGTCTTACCCGGGTGCGCCAGATCAGAAGCAAAACAGCCAGCACGACTACCGGGATAAACCATAATACCAGATTATTCAAAAAATTCATAATCACCTTCCATGCCCGCTAAAACAGGCTCTTCCTGAGTTAATTTTGCCACTGGCAGTCTGAAACTGCCGGTAAGCTTTGTGATTTCATCAGAAAAAGACAAGCGGAATGCCATCAGTGTTCAATGCTTTTAGAATTTTTTTCGATTTTTTACCGGGTTCTTGCCTAGTTTCTTCTCCGTCTTCTTGCCTGGTTTCTTCTCCGTCTTTTTGCCTGGTTTTGCAGCCGACTTACGGAGTTTGTCAGTCGAACGCGGGGCTCTGCCTGCCTGCTTGCCTGGTTTCTTCGCAGTTTTTCTGTCAGTTTTCTTCTCAGGTTTTCCGACGGTCTTTCTTTCATCTTTTTTGTCGGCTTTGCCAACGGGTTTCCGGAGTTTGTCGGTTGTGCGCTCTGTTCTGATACTTGCAACTTTTTTGGGTCTGGCGCGCAGTTCCACCACAATCGGCAGTCCGGTAAAGTCGAACGCCTGGCGCAGGCAGTTTCTAAGGAATATCAGATAATTGTCGGCGCAATAGGCCGGCTGATTGACGAACAGCAGGAATTTCGGCGGTCCGTTGCCGATCATGGAGCAATAATAAAGTTTAAGCGGCGCCACACCCACTACGGGCGGCGAATTACGGGCGAATGCATCCAGCAGTATTTTATTGACCAGCGAGGTCGGGACTTTCACTTCCAGCTGGGCCATGACTTCGGCGATCTGGTCCAGCAGCGCATCCATATTATATTTGCGCAGTGCGCTGGTGAACACTACCGGCGCATAACTGAGATGCGGCAGCGTATAACGAATCTCCTCGATCAACTGTTTCTGCTTGACATCTTCATCCTCTTCCTTGCAGAGGTCGAATTTATTGGAAACGATGATGCAGCCTTTGCCGGATTCGACAATCGAGGCCGCAATCTTGCGGTCCTGCGAAGTTACACCATCCTTGCTGGTTTCCACCAGAAACAACACCAGTTGAGCGCGTTTGAGCGCTTCTTCAGTACGCATCATGCTGAACAGTTCGACCACATTATCAATCTTGGACCTTTTGCGCAGTCCGGCAGTGTCAATCAGGGCGGCGGGGAGCATCTCGCCTCTGTATTTGATCTCGAAATCAATGTCTATTGAATCGCGGGTCGTGCCGGCGATCTCGCTGACCATCACGCGTTCTTCGCCCAGCATCCAGTTGACCAGCGAGGATTTGCCGACATTCGGACGTCCGACGACCGCGATGCGGAACGGTTCGGGTTTGGCGGCGGCTTCCTCTTCGTCTTCGAAATCTTCCAGCGCAGTGTCCAGCAGTCTGGCAACGCCTTTACGGTGCAGACAGGATACCGGATAAATTTTGTCAAAGCCCAGTTCCGAGAAAATCATTGATTCAGAGTCGAGTGTCGGATTGTCACATTTATTGGCCGCCAGCAGCACTTTTTTGCCGATGCCGCGCAAGCGGTCCGTGACTTCGCGGTCCAGCGATACGATTCCATCCTGAACGTTACATACGAAAATCAGCACGTCGGCGCCTTCAATCGCGGCTTCGACCTGTTCGCGGATTCCCGCATCCCAGATATCGGCCATCTTTTTAGCCCCGGTGATATTGCCCAGGCCGCCGGTATCAATCAACTGAAAATGCTTGCCGTGCCATGACGCGGGAGCCACGACGCGGTCGCGGGTTACTCCGGGCTGCTCGTGAACAATAGACACCCGGCGACCGACGATCGCGTTGAACAGCGATGATTTGCCGACGTTAGGACGTCCGACGATTGCCACGACCGGCATCCGTTTTTCATTGTTTTCAGTTGTTTCATTTTCAGTCATTATCGTATCTCCTGAAGGATGTTTCTATATATAATGTTATTTTCCGCCCTGTTACAGCAAAAGATTAACCTCTTTGGCGGGATAGGAAAATACATCAGAAGTGCTTGAATTTAAAGGTCTGAAACGAAAATTCCCCGTTAATAATCGGAAAGGCAGGCGTCAGAATAAACCACAGCGGGAATAAAGCCGGAAGAAAGAATAAAACCGGAATGCAGAAGTGATTTAGTCAAAATACAATAAAGACAACAGCAAAAGCGCTTCAGAATTTGAGCCTTGTGTATCTAAATTCTGACTGATTAAAGAATTCATACCCTGTATTCTGACTTCTATTTATCCTTATTACTCGCTGAAATACGAGACCGGGGGAATGTCGGTCATGGTTTGCAAGCCCGGCGGACAATTCAGTATCTGGCGCACCGCGTTGATGACGATGGCGCAGGTGGCGATATCGCCGTTTACTCCGCCCTCGATCTTTGAATCAATATTGGGAATACCGGTAATCTCAACCCGGTCGCAGGGATCGGGTTCGCCGATCGCCGCCCGGAAAACCATTGTTATCTTTTCCTCGCCGGCGACAATACCACGGCCGATCTGCTGCACCCCGGCGGCAAAGCCCGGCTTGATGGTGATATCTGGAGTTTTAATCTCTTGTTCCGCGACAATCGGGGACAATTCGTCCACGGTGCTATCCAGTTTCCAGCCCATTCTGGCGGCAACCATATACATGGATTCCGTCAAGCCGACATGGCGCAGCGTTCCGGCCAGGCGTTTCTTTTCAAATTCCTCCAGCGACAACCCGGCGCCGATTTTCTGCTGGAAAGGTATGCGGCGGAATTCAGCGTTCTGGATGCGGGACACTTTAATTCTGTCCACGCGCTGCGACACGGCAGTTAATGCCACCGGCAGCAGATCCATCAGGAAACCCGGGTTGACTCCGGTTCCCAGCACCGCGACATTCGCGGCTTTTGCGGCACAGTCAATCCGCCCGGCGATCCTGGGTGATATCCGCCAGGGACAGGACAACTCTTCGCAAGTGGAAATTATCGGCACTCCCAGGGCGACAATATCTTCAATTTGCGGTGCAATCCGGAGCATGTCCGAAACCGTGCTCAGTATTACTACGTCAAAGTCTTTGCGGTTCAGTTCTTTGATGGATGAAACTATTTTAATGCCGTTAGGCTTGCCGCCGCAGACCACGCCGAGATCTTGTCCGGTCAGACGCGGATCGCAATCAACCGCGCGTGTTACTTTGACGCCTTTGCGCTCATTGATAAGGTTAACGATCTTGATGCCCAGCGGCCCCAGTCCCATTTGTGCAATTCTTATGGTATGCATAGTCTCATTTCCTCTTTTTTACCTAATAACCCGCAAATTAAACAACAATCATCATAATTGCGGTTTATTAGTTAATATGCCACATCCCTGCAAAAATGAAAGTCATAAAACATAATTCACATCCTCGTTTGATATATATACTCTGCACGGTTGAAAATTTAAGAAATAGACGAGCAGGATTGTGGATTGGATTTTTTCGATCCGACTGACAGGCGATACCAGCATCGCCTGAAGGAGGAACGGAAAAAGACAGCCGCAAGATGCTCGTCCAGTGCCTGCGGGATTGCGATCTTTTGGCTTTGGATTCGCACTCTTCGAGCGCTTTCGATACTCTGGTACAGGCAGCATCTAAGAATACGAACCAATTCTCAAGATCTTCGCAATCTATGTTAAATTTTCAGCCGTGCAGAGTATAGTATCCGGGAATAAACGTTGTGATACGCGGCTAACCAAAAAGTATAATTAATACGCTGTTTTAGATTTACTGGCGTAATCCGGCTTAGAAATTTGGCAAATAGGCGCCAATGTCTTTAAGCTTCCGCTGCAATGATTTTACATCTATATCATGTGTCGTATTTTTGCAGTTTGAACCGGCAAGCATTGCTGCCGCGGTTCCGGCGGCCTGCCCGGTAATATAACAGCCTGGCATGACCCTTATGGAACTCTGCATATAACGGTCAGTGCTTACGCATCTGCCGGCAACAAGAACATTATCCAGAGCTTCGGGAACCAGCGCACGGTACGGGATACCGTAATTTTCACCGGTTTTATAATGCAGGGTTGTTATTTCTTCATGAAATTTCTTATAAGACTCGAGATCATTTTTATTGGGGTGAATATCGACAGGATATGAATAGCGGCCTATTTCATCATCAAAGTTTGCGCGCTTTTTAAAGTCATCAATGGTCATCACATAATCACCCATGATCCGGCGGGTTTCGCGAACTCCCAGTAATGAACCAGTCGCCACCAGCGTGATATTTTCATATCCTTTCAGATATTCCTTATAATAACGCTCGAACTCAGGGACGATTTTCCTGCCCCGCAGCAATCCTCTGGTAACAGATTCATCGTCGGTGCCGTCCAAATCATAGACATGACCGATATTGGCGCCTGCAACCCCATGGCCCCAGGATGCCATTCCCGGTACATGCCTGTCGGGAATCGAAAAAATTCCATCCGCAAAAGCTTTTTCAAGCATCACGTGATGGTCAGGAGAACGATTTTCCCAGTCAATATTGGCCCACAAACTGCAAAGGGTCCCCGGCATTAACGTGCCGTCTTTATCGCCTTTTTCAAAATCCGCTCCGGCCATTGCCGCCAAGTCGCCATCTCCGGTACAATCCACAAATGCCTGTGCCTTTACCGCAAAATTCCCGTTTTTAGAATTGCATATCGCATACGAAACCCGCTTCCCGTCCATCTGAACATCTATCAATCTGGTATGGAAATTAAATAAAACGCCCGCTTCCGTCATAAGCTCATCATAAACTCTTTTCAACAGTTCAGCGTTAATGGCGGTATTTTCTGCTAAACCAAGTCTATTAAAAATTTCCTTTCCGATCCCGCCGGCAAGAAAATTAATGCCGTCAGTGAACTGGCAGAACCACGGCACCAGCCCGGCAGTTCCCATTCCGCCGAAACAGGAATGTCCTTCCGCCAGAAAAACCTTATTGCCCTGTTTCGATGCGGCAACTGCGGCCGCTACTCCGGCCGGCCCCCCGCCTGCGATGAATACATCGACTTCATATCTCAGCGGAATTTCCCTGGTAAACGATACTGCTTTTACAGATTTCATCTTTTAATACTCCTGATTGTATTTGATTTTAATTATTCTATTTTGCTGAATTGCCTGGTAATTACACTCTATACATCTTAAAAATTAACCTAGCTTGCGAATTCAAACTAAAAAGATCGCAATCCCGCAGGCGCGGGACGAGCGCCTTGCGGTTGTCTTGCCCTGATCATCATTCAGACGATATTCATATTGCCAGTCAATCTGATCGAAAAAAATCCACTCCGCAATCCTGCTTGCCTATTCTTAAATTTTCAGCCGTGCAGAGTATATTACATCTTTGTGATTCTGCCGGATTGTTTGATAATCAAGGCGATTCGCTCCTGTATCCGCCTTGCGGAACGGCGTACAACGGAGCTTTCATCATTCAGATATTTATCTGTCAGATCAATACGCGTTACGCCCAGTCCAGCCAGACATTCAGCGGCGGCCAGTTCCAGTTTCCAGCGCGAATTCTCACTATACGTTTTGATGTTACCTGTACTTTTCTGGAACACCTCCTCAACCGGCAGATCATCGCGCTCCAGCATTTTGATTATAGTCTCCGCCGAGCTTATACTGCCGATATTCGCCAAAGCCCTCATTGCCAGGATCAATGCGGCTCTATCGGAGCTCTTGTCCTGAATAACGTGTTCCAGCAGAGGCACAGCTGCTTTCACCTTATTGAATCCAAGCACTGCCATCGCCGGCTTCCAAAGTTCCGTGGTCTTATTCCCCGCGCCAAAAGGCTTTGCCGTGCTTCGTTCTTTGACACAATTCATAAGTACCTGAAAAGCATTGCTGTCGCCGGATATGCCCAGGATCAGTGCGGCATTATATTTTTCATCCGGAACGTCAGCAGACATTTTCTTCAGCAAATCACTCTTTTCAGCGATATTTCCGATCAATTTACGGATATCAGCACCGCCGGATAATTGTTTTGATACAGAGAATATATTTTCAGGTTTCCATCCATCCCAGTGATAATTATTGTCTTTGTTTTTCAGTGCGCCGGTACTGAACAATATTGCCTGTATTTGTTTTACATCTATATCGCACGGCCTTTTGCCTGTTGCGTGTGCAATCGAGGCGGCAACTCCGGCAGCTTCGCCGATGCGCTGCATATCCCGCTGCATCCTCAATTGATTATGCGCATCATGCTCCATGGATATTGCCCGGCAGGCAACGATCAGGTTCAAAATGTTTTCCGGCAGCAGACTTCTGTAGGGTATTTCGCAGCCTATCGGCATAGACCAGTTGCCCAGCGCCCATACCCAGAGCATCGTCTCCTCGCTTTCATTTTCGTAATCCATGGCGTGATTATCATAATGCCCCGGCGAATACGCTATCACGTCGTCAAATTCGGATGAAATTATCTGGTCGCTGAATTTCAGCCGGTATCTGCCGTTTATCTGTCTGCTGTTCCTTATGCCCGGCAGGGGCGCTATCTTGATAATCCTGTTTTTATCGGTGTATTTTTCAACATCATAGTGTTTTATTCCCTTGATGCGGGATCTCGATAAATCCCAAGCATCGGCCGGATCACAGTACCCGATATCGAAATTCTGCACCGCAAGCCTGTTGTCTTCCCTCAGCATTGTTGACGGCTGTGAATATGAATGCGGCACTCCGTCTGTCTCCCTGCCGAAAGTATAGGAACAGCCTGCCATTGCAGCGACGTCGGCATCCCCGGTGGAATCAATAAATGTTTCCCCGCGATACCCCGTCGTGCCCTTCATGCTGTTGCATATCACAGCTTTGATTATTTTGTTCTCCACCTCTTTGCCGGTTGCCAGCGCGTTGCATTCGGCAGCGACAGTCTCGACTCCGCTGATCATGCTCTCATATTCCACTATAACTCCGGATGCGGCAAAGGCATTCATGAGGGCGATTTTTCTGGCTTCAGGGTGAAATCCATCTACTTTGGTCTTAGTCACGAATAAACTCTGCAGTTTCTCTGTTTCAGCGTCAATTTCATCCTGTATGCCGCCTTGTGCCCCCCAGTAGTATACATGGATCAATCCGGCGGTCGCGATTCCGCCGGGACAGGCGGAGGCTTCCAGTATTTTGGTTTTGCATCCGTTTCTGGCTGCTGATATTGCGGCGAATACGCCGCCGGTGCCGCCACCGCACACAACAAGATCCCAGCGCTCTTTTTCATAGGTCACCAGCATTGCGTCGCTCTTTTCTACTTTTCCTGGTGACGGGAATCTATCCAGTATCCTGTTAATCTCCGCGGCCTTCCGCTCGCCGGCTTTCATTCTGTACGCCAGCTCATTGCCATTATATTCAAACGGGGATATACGGAAACAGTTGTCCGCCGGAATCGTGCCACATGCCGGGAGCTTGCCGTATACCGGAAATTCTATGTTGGCGGTATGTGAAAGCACTGCATGGCGCAATGCCGGGACTTCCGACCGGATAGACTCCATGATGCCGGGCAGTTCCAGCCGGGCATGATAAGCCGGCCTTCCGCTCTCAAATTCAACCGCGGTTTCATCCGCAAACGGCGATTTTCTGAAATACAGCGAAGTATTCCTATAGGCCAGTTCTTCCGGAAGTGAATATGCCTTGTCGATGCCGTTCATGAAAAAACTGAATATATTTTTTGAAGGTGTCGCATCTGGAGTGTTCTTAAAAACGGATGATATGAAAAGCGCATTGTCGGTTGTGTCCAGAAAAGTTTTACCCCGTATACTGAAAACTCCTGACTTGGAACCTATTGAAGCGGATTTAATGAGATTTCCCTCAAGCACTCCGCCGGCTGGAAATGAAAACAGAAGTATATCAATGCCGGACAGCATTTTTAAAAGTCCGATTTCTGCGGCTACAGGATCTATCCGTCTGCCTGCAACAGCGCCGGCTGAGGACATTCTATCCAGAAGCACGTCTGCATATTTCGATATGCCGCGCTCAAGCTCCAGGTTATATGCCCATGTCGCCTCCCACCCTATGGAAGCCCGCGGCTCGACGATCAGGACGCTTCTGCCTGCGGCACTCAGTTCCAGCGCTGCGCCCAGTCCGCAAAATCCGCCGCCGAATATCACTGCATCATAAATCTTATCCTGTCTCTGATGGTTCATATCCAATCCTTATATGTAGATTTTAATTATAGTTATAATTATACTTGATATATTCTTAACCGCAATGTATTTTTACGTAATTATAATGTATTATTCCAGTATATCGCAGCTTGGATCAAAACCATGAATGAACTTATAAATTTAATTGAAGCGTTTGAACGGCGCTGCGGACTGAAAATATGCTTCCATGATTATTCCGGCAGAATAACCAATTATTTTCATGGAGACAAGTTCAGGCATAAGAATGAATACTGCGATCATGTCAAGGAGCAATCCGGGCTCGATAAATGCGTGTTGATAGAAACGCGCAAAGTACAGATGGCGCTAGCCGGACATCCCGACGGATTCTTCAAATTATGCCATGGCGGAGTAGTGGAGTATGCGTCGCCAATTATGGAAGGCACTGATATTCTTGGAACGGTATTTATCGGGATTTTCAGGTTGAAATTACCTTCCGCGATTCCCGATGCGATTGCGTGCCGGTGCAACAGCGAAGATTTGATGCCGGACATTGACCACAAGCTTTATAATAAGCTCCCTTGTATTGAACAGGAAGAATTTAAGGATATAGAGGAAATCGCCAAAGCGCTCAAATTCAGGATTGAAACGCTGCTGGCCAGGGAAGAGGAAATCTTCTTTTCCCATGAGAGGAAAATAAAATGGGAAATCGAGAAATACATCGGCCGGAATTGCCAGAAAGATATAAATATTCAACATCTGGCAAAACATTTATGCCTCTCTGTCTCCCGTACCGGCCAGCTTGTCAAAAAACAGTTCAATATGACCTATCCTGAACTGCTCAATAAAAACAGAATAAGCCATGCGAAATTTTTATTATCCTCCACTTCGCTCACGATAAGTGAAGCCGCCTACCGGTGCGGCTTTTCCGATCCAGCCTACTTTCACCGGATCTTCAAGAATCTGGAGAAAACCACTCCTGGAGCATACAACGGATATTCTTTTGCGTTTTTGCATCTATCTTGTTTAATATAAGTGATATAAGTCACTTTTTTTCTTAAAAACGTAGCCAGTAATATATTATTGATATTTTTTATTTAATACTTGTAATATTATTTTGCGAATGCATAT
>CAIPAT010000349.1 GCA_903863035.1 uncultured Lentisphaeria bacterium | reverse complement strand
TTCATCGAGGACAGGAATTGTTTCGTCCTCAAGCGGGTGAAGGAGGCAGGCTCCTTCAGGAAAAAGCAAGCTAAAAAATAGATGTCATTTCATGCCCAGTGACATGGAATGTGTCAACTGGGCTTTTGAAACATGCCGAATATTCTTAAGGATTTTTTATCTCTGATGAAATTGATGTCCGACTGAAGTTTTTCAAATAGATTTTTCACCTGCGGGGTGGAGAGTTGCTCCAGGTGCATTTTTGACAGTTTCGTACAATCATGTCTTAGTTTGGCGATTTTCAGCAAGGCCTTGCTGGGGATACTGCCGCAATTCATGCATTCTCCGCCAAGCTTGTTATTTTCTACTGCGCAGACTTTCAAACCAATTCCGGCGGCCGTTAGCGATACCATCATGCCGGCGGGGCCAAGTCCGATGCAAATCAGATCATAGTCGTATTTCATCAATATGCTCCGCGCCTGACACTTTTGGATTTTAAATTCCGGCAGTATGTTAATAAACCTGCCGTGCGAAGCTGGAAATTATATCATTTTAATATGGATATTCAATCTGAACATGCCATTTTTTTTGACTAATATCTTTGATATTATGGGTTTTAAGTATTATTTTAATTGAATGTTTTCATGGATTTTCAGGCTATAATCGGATATTCAAGTTAGTTTTGGAGGCGAACAGGATGTCATTGGTGGCGTATATAATCATTTTTTCTTTTGCAGTGGTAACGTTGCTTATACTGCTGTTCAGCCTGGTGAATTATCTTGTTTTCTTTAGAAAGAAACAGTTTTATCAAGCGTTGATTGCGTTCGCCGTGACTGCCACACTCATGCTGGGCTCCGGGATTATGATCGGAGTCAAAACCTGTAATTTCATTTTTAGCCAGTTCTCCAGGACTAGAGCTCAAGTGGAAAACAAAGTTAAAGAACGAACAGAGCAGCACCTGAAAAAAATAAATTATCTCTTATCAGGGGTGCCGGATAGTGTCAGACTAAATATTCCTGCGGAGTTTTACGAGTTTTGTGGTCAGAAAGACTGGTGGCGGACTCCGCTGGTTTATCCGTATCAGATGATAATGATTGATGATTTTTATCTGGGCAGTCTGGAAAAATATAAAGGCGGACCATTGACGGAGCTGCGTAATTCTTCAACTGCGGCGATTACTTTTATTAATAAAATTGTTTTTGACCGGAAAATGCTGTTGTTTCTGCGGCAAGTTGAATTGAATAATTCAGAGAAGCAGGAATGGGGTATTTTCGAGTTTAAAACAGGACAATGCTTTATTTTTACATCCGAAAATGCCATGTTCAAAGCGGCGCTGGATAAAGATTATGAAGGTGAATTAAAGTTGCATTCCCTGCTATATCACTACCGGGATTTTTTCAGATAATCGGAAATTTTGGATATAACTAAATTATATGATTATTGAAAAAATGTTGCTGCACAGTATTTTTATTTGATAAATGTGTTATAATATAAGTCTGATGTTTTATTCTGGTATTTAATGGAGAAGCTGATTATGATGAAAAAAATGTTTGTTCCGGTTGAAACCGGTATTGCTGCAATTGATAAACAACACGTACATTATTATAAATTGATTAATGATTTTGTATTTCTCAGCAAAAATCGGCATATTGAAAAATCGGAAGCTATTAAATTTTTTTCGGAAGTAGTTGAGTACACAGTAGAGCATTTTGATTCAGAAGAGTTTTTTATGCGTTCGATAGATTTTCCAGATTATGAAGATCATGTCAAAATACATGACCGATTCCGCGCCAGCATTGAAAAACAATCTGAAGATCTTGAAAAAGTTACTAATATCTGTAAGTTTGCGGAAATGTTTGCCGAATGGGTTAGCACATGGTTTTCATCTCACGAAGCAACAGCAGATTTAAAATTGGCAGAATACTGCAAGGCACACAATATTCACGGATAATACTTTGGCAATACCGGCTGTTGCTTTACATCTCTCCAACGATGAATGGCAGAAGTATCAGCAATATCCAGAAAAGAAAACCAAGTATTATCAGAATTACGTCTTCTGCGCTTTTGATTACCATTTTATTTTCCCTCTCAACTATCTTCTTTAATTATATTCTTATTTATAAAAAAATCAAGAATAGAACCTATAAATTTTATCAATCGGATCGAAAAAATCCAATCCATATCCTGCTCGTATATTCTTGAATTTTCAGCAGTGCAGAGTATATTTGTGGCGGTAAGCGTCCAGTCAGCCCCATCTGTTGTTTTGTTTTCCTCCGAGTAAATTATCTTTCAACAATAAACAGGAGGATATTTTATGGTCAAACTCGAAATTGTCTGGCGCCAGTGGCAGCGTGCGCTGTCGGGTTACTGGAACAGCGGTCTTTCTTTTGCGGAGTACTTCCAGATACATGATTTGAAATTGAAAACGGCTTCAAGATAGCGCATCCAGTTTCGTCCCGTTTTTTCCATTTCAGAATCCACTTTGGAAATCATCCATACCCCCTATGGGGGGATTAAGCAATACCCCGCCATTGGGACGTGGTTATTTATTTTATTTCACAATTTCTTAACAATACTGAACCGGTATCAAAAAATATAACTTATACTGTTGTTCCGGCAGATAAAATAACAAGTAAATCAAAGACCTAGAAATCTTAAATGTCACAGATGACTAAAAATCAGAAATGCTGTTAAAAAAAACAGTCTATAAAACGTTATGTCCGGTTTATTCCGGCAAAGCAGTTCTGCGCAAGTCGTGTTCAATCTGTCATGAATGTTAAAGTCTGTAGCATAGAAGTCTTCCTGCCCAAGTTGCCACTAGAACGTCAGGAATGTTGAAATATATTGAAAATCAATTCTATTTATCGAATTTTAATTGGAAAATGTTCGATTTTTCGGGTAAACCTATTATATTACGCATCTAAATATTATTCCGGTTTCCAGTAACGCCGGGAATATAATTGTAACTCGTCAGGCATCACATGGTTAAACAAGTGATAAAACTATTGCGCCGGATGAGGTAAAATATAAAGGGCAATCCAATGTGGGACAAGCTTGGCAGTATTCTTACAGATTTATTTGCAGCAGGGTTCAACTGGTTTTATATCGCTTATAAAGCCGGTGCGTATCCCGATTTTTACTGGATATGGTTCTTTTTTATTGTTTTTACAGTCTGGCTGGCCAGCGGTTTTATTGCTGCAACTATCGCGGAAATGAGAAGTCACAAGATGAAGTTGCATTTCTGTATGGGGTTGCTGCTGCCATATGTTTACCCGTTTTTACTGCTCAATCATCTGAAAAAGCTTGCGCATGTCGAAAAGGTAGATCAAATCGAGGAGGAGGTAGGAGAAACTTATCAGTTAACTGCCAAACTTATGGGTAAAATTGAAGAAAAGGAAGCGGCTAAGCAATCTAAAATTGATGCCCGCCGGCTTTTTAAAGAAAAAACCGCATCATCGGCGGTGGACAGACTTGAAGCTGCCGGATTGAAAGCAGCACCAATTTTTGCTCACGAACAGTCTGCGGAAAGTCTAACAACTCCAGCCCCAGCCCCAGCCCCAGCCCCAGAGATTAAAGAAACATTAAATACAGAAACTGCTCCTGCTGAACCGTCGAAATTCACTCGCGGTTATTTTGAAAGTGTCTCCGTTGATGAAGCTGGAAATCGGGTCGGCCCGTTCAATATTAAGCTGAAAGATTATTCTTCGCTGACAGCGGAAACGATTAAGAGCGTTCAGGATGATCTAGCGATATTTGAGATATTGAATAAAAATGGTGAAATTAAAAATATAAGAATAAAATTCGCTAATATTACATCTTGCGAAAAAATGAGTTAACAGGAAAAATATAATGTTCAAGCCAGTCAGTAATCAACCTAAATTCCCGGAAATGGAATGCGAGGTTCTGGATTTTTGGAACAAAAACCAGATCTTCGAGAAGTCGTTAAAAAATCGCAGCGGCGGTAAAGAATATGTATTTTACGATGGTCCGCCATTTGCAACCGGACTGCCGCATTACGGGCATCTGCTTGCCGGTACCATCAAAGACGTGATTCCCCGCTACCAGACCATGCGCGGCAAGTATGTAAACCGGGTTTTCGGCTGGGACTGTCATGGGCTGCCGGTTGAAAATGAAATGGAAAAAGAGCTCAATCTGTCCAGCAAGAAAGATATCGAAGCTTACGGTATTCATAAATTCAATGAGGCCTGCCGCGGCATCGTGCTGCGTTATACTTCGGAATGGGAACAGGTCGTCAAACGGATGGGCCGCTGGGTTGATTTTGACTGCGGTTACCGCACCATGGACCTCAATTATATGGAATCCATCTGGTGGGTATTCAAGCAGTTATGGGAAAAAGGCCTGATTTATGAAGGATACAAGATATTGCCGTATTGTCCGCGCTGCGCCACCCCGTTGTCTAACTTTGAAGCCAATCAGGGGTATGTGGAAGTCGTGGACCCCGCGATCACCATCAAATTTAAAGCCGCAGATGAGGAAAATACTTATTTCCTGGCATGGACTACCACTCCGTGGACTCTGCCTTCGAACCTTGCGCTGGCGGTAGGCCCGAATATTGATTATCTCAAAGTCAAAGACGGCGAAGAGTTTTTAATCCTCGCCGAATCACGGCTTGCGTCATATTATAAAACCGAGCTGCCGGAAATTGTCGCCCGATTTAAAGGTGCTGAACTAAACGGCCGGAAATATTATCCGCTGTTTGACTATTTCGCTGATCTGGAAAAACAGGGTGCGTTCCGCATACTTTGCGCCGACTATGTCAGTACAGAAGACGGTACCGGCATCGTTCATAATGCTCCCGGGTTCGGAGAAGATGACAATGTGGTATGCAAGGCCCATGGTATTCCCGAAGTCTGTCCGGTGGATGAACAATGCTGCTTTACCGCCGAAGTCAGCGATTATGCCGGACGCTTTGTTAAAGACACTGACAAAGACATCATCCGCAGACTGAAAGATGAGGGTAAACTCGTTCATCGCGGGACTATCAGCCACAATTATCCGCACTGCTGGCGCGATGATGTTCCGTTGATTTACCGTGCTGTTTCCACCTGGTTTGTCAAAATTGACGAAATCAAGGAAAAAATGTTAAAAGCCAACAGTCAGATTAACTGGATGCCGCCGCACTTGAAAGATGGACGCTTCGGCAAGTGGCTGGAAAATGCTCGCGACTGGGCGATCAGTCGCAACCGTTATTGGGGCTCGCCGCTGCCGATCTGGAGAAATCAGGAAACCGGCGAAACAGTATGCATAGGTTCAGTTGAGGAACTTGAAAAACTTACTGGCAGGAAAATCACCGATATTCACAAGCATTTTGTGGATGAAATGGTCATTCCGTCGCCGACAGGAAAGGCTCCGCTGACCCGTGTGACGCAGGTGCTTGACTGCTGGTTCGAAAGTGGCTCCATGCCTTATGCACAACATCATTATCCTTTTGAGAATAAAGCCCATTTTGAAGCTAATTTCCCGGCCAATTTCATTGCGGAAGGCTTGGACCAGACTCGCGGCTGGTTCTACACCCTGGTGGTACTCGGTGCCGCGCTGTTCGACAAACCGCCGTTTGAAAATGTTATTGTAAATGGTTTGATTCTGGCTGAAGACGGTCAGAAAATGTCCAAGCGCAAAAAAAATTATCCCGATCCGAAATATGTGATTAACACCTACGGGGCAGATTCCTTGCGGCTGTTCATGCTTGGATCACAAGTAGTTCGCGCTGAAGACCTGAAATTTTCCGAAAACGGTATCAAGGAAGTTCTGCGCGGCGTCATGCTGCCGATGTGGAATGCTTACAGTTTCTTTGTCACCTACGCCAATGTTGACGACTGGCAGCCGGAAGCCGGTTCGCGCGGACCGGAGAATCCGGAAAATCCTTTGGACCGCTGGATTCTCAGTTCACTGTCCCAGATGGTGGAAGAGATTGAATACGAAATGGATCGTTACAATCTACAGAAAGCGGCCAACCGGTTTGAAAAATTTGTTGACGATTTGACCAACTGGTATATCCGTCGCAGCCGTCGCCGGTTCTGGAAAAGCCAGAACGACTCTGATAAACAGGATGCCTATCAAACGCTGCATTATGTCCTGCTGACTTTCGCAAGGACCGCAGCGCCGTTCATTCCGTTCACGACAGAAATGATTTTCCGGAATTTGCGGACGGATGATATGCCCGAGTCTGTGCATTTGTGCGACTTCCCTGTCGCTGACACCGGACGTCGTGACATTGAGCTGGAAGTACAGATGGAAAATACCATGACTTCGGTTTCGCTTGGCCGATTCCTGCGTTCACAGCATTCGCTTAAAGTGCGCCAGCCGCTGGCAAAGGCGATTATCGTAATTAATAATGACACCATCCGGAAAATGGTGGAAGCGACCTCTTCGATTATTTCGGAAGAACTGAACGTCAAAGAGATAGTATTCAGCCGTGGCGAAGAAGACCTGGTCGTCCGCAAGGCAAAGGCCAATTTTAAAGTACTCGGTTCCAAGCTGGGGCCCAAAATGAAGGAAGTCGCCGCCCTTATTGCCGCTCTTTCCTCGAAAGATATTGGTTTGATTTTAAGCGGAACACCTTATCAGGTGGAACTCAGTTGCGGAGAGAAATTGGATATCTGCGCGGATGATTTGATCGTTCAGCGCGAAGAAAGACCCGGTATGACTGTCGCTACCGAAAGCGGCATCACACTGGCGCTGGATACGACACTGACTCGTGAACTGGAAGAAGAAGGATTTGCCAGGGAATTTGTCAGCAGGATACAGAACATGCGGAAAGACACAGGACTGGAAGTTGCTGACAGGATTTCAATTCACTATAGTCTTGATAGTTCATTCAAGTCTGCGCTGATCAATTTCAGCGATTATATTTGTGCGGAAACCCTCGCTGAAACTCTGACAGAAGATAAAATACTGGATAAGGATAACGCCGAAGTGCTGGATATCAATGGTATTGCCTGTCTCGTAAAAATGCGGAAGAATACATCCTCCTGTATGAAAAAAAGTGTTGAAGAATAAGCATTTTTTCATGCTTGCAATCAGGGGGATAAATGCCCGGCAGAAAGACATTTGAAGCGGCGATGATCCTGGCGATGACCGGGCTCTATTTCTTTTCATTCTTTCAGCGGGTGGCCATTCCTGGTGCAATCTTTAACGACATTCAAACAGAATTTGCCGTTTCAGCAGTGGAAGTGACAAGACTCAGCGCGATTTATTTGTTTGTTTACGCTGTGATGCAACCCTTTGCAGGACTTTTGGCGGACCGTTTCGGCGGGGTCAGAGTTGTGGTAGTCAGCGGAATACTGCTCTGTACCGGATCTTTGCTGTTTCCGATGGCGCAAGGTGAATGGGGGTTATACCTGAGCCGGGCACTGGTTGGTTTAGGCGCAAGTGCCATGTATTTGTGTCTGGTTAAGGAATCCGATCTTTATTTTGGCGGAAAGAACTATGCGCCGATTCTTGGTTTTCTATGTCTGCTCGGATATTGCGGCGGATTGGTTGGCACCCGTCCTTTCCGGTTGATGGTGGAAAGTATCGGCTGGCGCAATTCATGTCTTATCGTTGCCTTTGCCTCCTGTGTCGTTCTGTTCTTTACCTGGATGATTATGCAGCGGATCGGCAGAAAATATGTTCCGCAAAAAGAGGAACGTCTATGGAACAGCACGATTGATGTGTTGAAGAACAGCTTGAACTATCCGATAATTATTACCGTTTCACTGGCGTTCTCTATCTATTTGAGTATTCAGGCGACCATCGGACCAAAATTTCTGGAGGATATTTGCGGAATTTCGCCGCTGCAGTCATCCGGTTATACTTTTATCATGATGCTGTGCACTATGGTTTCACTGTTACTTTCCGGCATTATCAGCAAACTATTGAATAATAACCGTAAAGGGTTTCTGGTATTTTACGGGCTGGCCACATTGATCGCATCCTTCATGTTGTTGGCCGGCACCATCTTCCGGGCCTCTCCGCAATTTTTTCTGGTAGCGTTTATCCTGCTGGCACTTGCAGCAGGCACTTCTCCTGTCGTTGTGCTGATGATGAAAGAAATGAATCCTCCGGAAAAGGTTGCTGTTTCTATCGGGATATTTAATGCTTCAGCTTATATTATGGTGGCAGTAATGTCACAGATCATCGGTAGAGTTCTGGATATTTTCAAAGATTCGATCATTGTCACTGAAAAAGCCAGAATTTATCCGGCGTCAGCCTACATCACTCTGTTCAGCATTCTTCTGCTGTTTTCGCTGGTGGCTGTCGCCGCATCATTCTACAGCCGCGAGACTAACGGTAAAAATTTAGGAGATTGTTACGGCAGACTCAAATCAATACCGCGCAATTGATTTGCAGGATGTTCAATATCATTATAATTTAAACGCTTCCGGATTGATTTTTCCGCTGGAAGAGCAATTTTAAGGTTTGATATATTTAATAAAAAGGATCTGATCATGAGAATATTATCCGGAATACAGCCGTCAGGAGTGCCGCACATCGGCAACTACTTCGGCATGATGCGTCCGGCGGTTGAACTGCAGACGCAGGGAGAAGCTTTCCTGTTCATCGCCGACTATCATGCACTCACCACCAACCCGGCCCCGGAAGAGCTGCGGGAACGCGTTCTTGGCGTAGCCCTCGACTTTCTGGCCTGCGGACTGGATCCTGAGAAAACGGTGTTCTTCCGGCAGTCGGATGTACCGCAGCACACCGAACTGACCTGGATATTGAATACTGTCACCTCGGTCGCATTGCTGGAACGGGCTCACAGCTACAAGGATAAAGTCGCCAAAGGCTTCGTGCCGAACAACGGTCTTTTTTCCTATCCGGTGCTGATGGCTTCAGATATCCTGATCTACCAGGCCAATATTGTCCCGGTGGGCAAGGATCAGAAGCAGCATGTTGAGATCACCCGGGACATAGCCATCCGTTTCAACAGCATCTACGGGGATGTGCTCACGATTCCGCAGGAAAAAATTCGTGAAGATGTGGCGGTCGTGCCCGGCCTTGACGGCCAGAAAATGTCCAAAAGCTACAACAACACAATTCCAATTTTCGCTACCGAAAAAGCCATGCGCAAGACCGTGATGAGCATTGTTACCGATTCCAAAGGGCTTGAAGATAAAAAAGACCCTGACCATTGCAATATAATGATCCTGTATAAACTTTTTGCAACACCGGAGCAGATTAGAGAAATGGAAGAGCGCTACCGCGCCGGCAACTACGGCTACGGTCACGCCAAACAGGCGCTGTTTGAATTGCTATGGCTCTATTTCGAGCCGATGCGCAAGCGCCGTGAAGAACTTGCCAACAATCTCGATTATGTATTGAAAATCCTCGACGAAAGCGGCCGCAAAGCGCGGGAAGAGGCGGAAAAGACCATGGGTAAAGTCCGCAGAGCCGTTGGTTTAAGATAAAGAAAGGTTGAATATGGCCGGAGCAAGTAAGACAAACTGGAAACGCATTTCCAAGGAAAGCGTGTTTAAAACGCGGATTTTTGATCTGCATCTGGAGAAATCAGAATGTGTTCGCACCGGCGCAATACAGGATTTCTGCTATATCCACTGCTATGACTGGGTCAATGTCATTGCTGTGACACCGGAGAATTCACTGGTCATGATCCGGCAGTTCCGGCACGGTTCCGGCAATCTGGAAATCGAAGTTCCGGGTGGCGGAATAGACCGGCAGGATGTTGATCCAATCGCAGGCGGCGCCCGTGAACTCCTTGAGGAAACCGGCTATCGCGGCGATAACGGCAGGATTATTGGTAAAGTATGCCCTAATCCAGCGCTCCAGAACAATCTATGTTTTACCGTGATGTTTGACAACTGCGTCAAAGTTTCGGAAGCGCAATTGGAAGATACTGAAGAAATCGAGACTGAACTGATCCCTATACCGGAACTGGAAATCCTTGTTACCGGTGGGCATATCCGGCACGGTCTGGTCTTGAATGCCATTCATTTCTTTGAAATCGAACGCCGGAAAATATTAAAGCATATATAACTGGAGAATCTGTTTATGAAAAGCTCATTTGAACTGGCGCTGGAGCGTTCCGGCGGGGCGCTGAACGAAGTCAGTGAAGACAAGAAAAAACAAATCGCCGAAATTGACAACCTTTGCAAATCCAAGCTGGCGGGACTGGAGATAACTTATCAGAGCAAATTCGCCAAGGCCAGGAACAATCAAGAGGAATTCAACCAACTGGAAAGTGACATGGCGGTAGAACGCGCCTCAGTCATTTCCAAGTCCGAAAAAGATAAAGAAGCGATCAGAAGCAGGAAAAATGCCTGATAAATACCTATATCTGGATAACGCCGCGGCCGCCGCGCCGGAGCAAGCGGTGATTGATTTTTTCGCGGCTGCCTCGATGTCCTGCTATGCTAATCAGGAAGCAATTCACCAGCAGGCATATGCTATCAGGCAGCAACTTGAAGCTGCGGAGAACGACCTTGTCGTCGCGCTGACCGGCGATGCAACCGCTCAAGTGATCTGGGGCGGCTCCGGCACGGATTTGTTCAATCTGCTGTCCTTTGCGCCGATGCTGCGCAAAGGCAATATCGTCACTACGCTGGAGCATCCCGCCTTGCAGGCCGCGCTCAAACGGACCGGCACTGAACTAAGAGTCGTGCCGCTGATTAACGGCAAAGTAGACCTGGATGAACTGGGCCGGATGGCCGACCGCGGCACCGTTCTCGTCGCCATCCACCATGTACAAAGCGAAGCCGGCATTATTCAGGATTTGACCGGAATCAGAAAGATCATTTCCGGATGTGCTCCGCAGGCGTTGTTTTTCTCCGATACCATCCAGTCCGCAGGTAAACTGCTAATCCCGTGGAAAGACGCAGGCTTGGACATCATTTCCGTGTCCGGACATAAACTGGGCACGCCCGGCGGCGGGGCGCTGATTCTGCGGACCGGCAAAGACTCCACCCGCAAGAACCTGGTTGAGTTTTTCGTAAGATCCCGCAGCCGCGAATACCTGGCAGGCAGGCCTGATCCCGCCGCCATGCTGACGCTGGCGCATGCCGTCAAAACCTGCGCTGCCGAAAGCGCACAAGTTCTTTCAACTGTCCGGACGATAAATCTGAAGCTGCGTGAAGCTCTAGCAGATATTGAATTGGCTGGAAAAAGAAAAATCCGATTCACCAGTCCGCCGGAAGACGCTTCTCCGTTCATCCTGCATATGACCATGCCCGGCTGCGAAGGCGCAGTGCTGGTCAGAATGTTGTCCGAACTAGGCATCACGGTTTCTTCCGGCAGTGCATGCAGTGCCGAAAGCAATCTCCCCAGTCCCGCTTTAACAGCTATGAATTATAATAAGAAAGACGCTTTTTCCGCTCTTCGAATCAGCTTCTGGCGCAATAATTCCATCGATGATATTTGTCGCTTCACTGATACGCTGAAAGCCGTCATAAAGGATTACTGAAAGTTTTCGCATAATTTAAGCTAATTAATGCACTGATTTCTTAAAAAACAGTCATTTTATCTTAAATTAATGCACTAACCATAAACAATTTTCTTATTCAGGATGTATATTATACGAGATTTTGTATCTGATTTGGATTTGTTTTATAGAGGAAACCGGGCTATAATAGAAAATATCCATTAAGTATGGATGGAAATTTTGCCGTTTGAAGTTGTTTTATTATGTCAATTTAGTAATATTAAAAAGAGAAAGGTGAAAAATGAAACTGAAATCAACAGAACAGGCCGGAGGGACTAGCAAATGATGTCATGGATTGACTGGATGATTGTCTTGATTCCTCTTGTCGTGATTGCAATTGTTGCTTTCAGAACTCAAAAGCATGTAACCAGTGTGGCGGAATTCATGGCTGGAGGACGGCTTGGCGGCCGTTATCTGGTTTGCAACGCCAGGGGCGAAATGGGCATGGCGGTTATCAGCATGGTTGCGATGTATGAACTTTTCTACGAAGTCGGATTTTCCATCGGGTGGTGGCAGATGATGACCATTCCGCTGGGCTTGTTTATCGCGCTTACCGGATATATATATTACCGTTACCGCGAAACCAGGGCGATGACGCTGGCACAGTTTTTTGAAATCAGATACAGCAAATCATTCCGGTTGTTTGCGGGATTTCTCGGGTTCATGTCCGGACTGATAAATTATGGTATTTTCCCGGCGGTAAGCGCACGGTTTTTTGTGTATTTCTGTGGACTGCCGCAGGATGTGTACATTCTGAGCCATGCCATTCCCACCTTTGCTATTATCATGGCCATATATCTGACACTGGCGTTAATCATGACGTTGACAGGCGGTCAGCTTACAGTGATGATCACCGACTGTGTCGAAGGCTTGCTCGCACTAGTGATGTTTATTGTTATTATTGTTGCTTTGTTGATTATGTTTGACTGGTCGCAGATTCAGACGGCACTGGCCAGTGCGCCTGCCGGTAAATCCATGCTGGATCCGTTTGATATCGGCCAGGCCAAAGATTTCAATATGTGGTACGTACTTATCGGAGTATTGGGCAGTATTTACGGGGTTATGGCCTGGCAGGGCGGACACGCGTTCAATTCCTGCGCAAAAAATGCCCATGAGGCCAAAATGGGCGCAATTCTCGGCACCTGGCGCAATGCGTCAAAAGGCGTAATGGTAACATTGCTTGCAGTTTGCGCAATAACGTTCCTGAAGCATCCGGATTTCGCGGTCCAGGCCGCCCAGGTGCAGGAAGTGCTGAACAAGATTGCTGACCCGCAAGTACAAAATCAGATGCGCATGCCGATTGCGATAAATTACATGCTTCCCATTGCAATCAAGGGGATGCTCTGCTCAATCATGCTCTTCGGACTGCTGGCCTGCGACAGTTCTTATTTACATTCATGGGGAAGTATTTTCATTCAGGATATTATACTGCCTCTAAGAAAAAAACCGCTTACTCCGAAGCAGCATATCAGTCTGTTGCGCTGGGCGATAATCGGAGTAGCTCTTTTCGGCTTCTTTTTCAGTCTTCTCTTCCGTCAAACCGAATATATTCTGATGTTTTTTGCTCTGACCGGGGCGATCTTCCTCGGCGGGGCCGGGTCGGTTATTGCCGGCGGCCTTTACTGGAAAAAAGGCACCACAGCCGGCGCCTGGGCAGCAATGATTTCCGGTTCCGGTCTGGCAGTTAGCGGGATTATCCTTCAACAGTGCTGGAAGACAATCCATCCGTGGCTGTTGCAGTTTTTCCCGAATACTCAGATCATAGTGGATAATGCTGCAAAGTTCCCGATTAACGGGCAGGTTATGTTTTTCTGGGCAATGGTCACTGCGATTGCATTGTACTTTATTGTCTCTCTACTGACCTGCAAGCAGGATTTTAACATGGAAAGAATGCTTCACCGCGGGAAATACGCTATTGCCGATGACAAAGTTAAAATCGAGTTTGAAAAGAGATGGTCATGGAGTTCCATCATCGGTATCGATGAACATTTCACTAAAGGCGATAAAGTGATTTCAGCCAGTGTTTTCAGTTGGACTATGTTCTGGTGGATTGTGTTCATTGGCGTCACGATATGGAATCTGATCAGCAGGTGGCCGATAAGCTGGTGGGCTACATACTGGCACTATTATGCCATCATCATCCCGCTAGTCATCGGAGTAGTAACTACCGTCTGGTTTCTGTGGGGAGGCATCCGCGATCTGCATGAGTTGTATATAGACTTAAAAACTTATAAATCAGATGCCACCGATGACGGCACAGTTACACTTGCCGAAGAGCAGGTACTGCCAGAGAATTACGCTGATTTTATGGAGTCCGAGAACGAAAATATGGATGAGCCCAAGCCTTATCCCGGCAAACCTTCAAGAATGGATTGAAGTCGATAATTATGAAAATTAATCTGCCCGCTTTCATTCTTGCGGCAGCAGTTTTCTCAGCAACAGCCGGGGAATGAGTTTACGTTTAAAAATTCATATGACGGCTCAATACAGCAGGCGGCCTGTTATATCCATAGAATATATGGTTTTCAGCTTATTTTCGTCTTCAAATATTGGTTTGGTTTATCACACTTGATTTTCAGAACACATATTGTATTGCGAACAACGTCTCACGCTCCACTCTGGGGAGCTACATGCAATACCACGTCCTCTGGGCGTGGTTGTTTATTTTACAAACTTATGTATATCCTTATTTTTCAAAAATACTTTTTCAGTAATGATATCAATGAGTTTTTATTGAAAGGTTTTGCAATATAATCATCGCATCCGGCGGCTGTCGCCTTTTCTCTATCTCCCGCAAGGGCAAACGCGGTTTGGGCAATAATGATCACAGCCTGGTTAAATTGCCGGATTTGCCTCGTTGCTTCATAGCCGTCCATTACCGGCATTTCAATATCCATCAGCACCAAATCAATATCCGGGTTATTGCGACATGCTTCAACGGCTTCAGTTCCGGTTCTTGCTTTTAAAATTTCTCTGCCAAACTTTTTGACGGTTATAGAAACCAGCATCTCTGATTTTTCATCGTCTTCAGCAATTAATATTTTCAGTTCTTTGATTTGAGTATTATTTTCCTCTGCCGGAACAGCAGCCTTAGTTATACTTTTTGCTTCGAGTTCAGTATTGCAAGGAATGGTAAAATAAAATATTGAGCCTTTGCCTTCTTCGCTTTCCACCCAAATTCTGCCGCCCAGCATCTCCACATAAGCTTTCGAAATGGATAAGCCCAGTCCCGCTCCCTGAAAAGCCCTTCTATTACCAACCTGGGCTTGAACAAAACGATCAAAAATGGCATATCTCCTGTCTACGGGAATACCAATGCCGGTATCTTTTACAAAGAACTCCAGGTATTTAGCCTTTTTCTCATAGCCAATTTCAATGGAACCCGTCGAGGTAAATTTAACGGCGTTTTTAACCAGATTGGTAAGAATGGCATAGACTTTTTCGGTGTCTGTTTTTATAATGGCCTGTTGTGCCGGTAAGGTATTTTTCAAGGAAAGATGTATTCCTTTTTGCTCTACCTCCGGCTTAAAGAAGGAATAGATGTACTCGATTTGCTCATTTATATTTGTTTCTGAAATAGAAACATCCATTTGTCCTGATTCAATTTTAGAAATACTGATTATGTCGTTAATAGTATTGAGCATACGGTCACCGCTCTTTTCGATTATACTTATATACTGCTGCTGTTCCTCGCCGGTTAAATGCGGTTCTTTAAGCAGTTCGGTAAAGCCCAGAATGCCATTCATCGGCGTTCTGATCTCATGGCTCATATTAGCCAGAAACGCTGATTTCAAGCGGTCGCTTTCTTCAGCTTTCTCTTTGGCTTTGATAAGTTCTGACTCAACCTGCTTGCGCATCAGCGCTGCTCCGATATGTGATGCGATTCCTTCAAGGATTTCAATAACATCCAAGGTGAAACATCCCTTTCGCCGGTCGTTAAACTGGATCAGCCCGACAATCATATCCTTATTTCTCAGTGGCACCAGTGCCACTGAGGAATACCCATGGTGAATGCATTCATTGCGCGGATGTCGCCGGGGATCCTGATTTTCTGGAAGTTTCAGGATCGGGAATGAATCGTTCGTCCAGAAGCTTCCGCCTCGCGTGAATAACTTATTGGCAGGATCGGTCTTGCCGGAAATAACCAGCCCGCAGGTGCATTCCAGACAGATGTTGCCATTTTTATCCCGGCATACCCCGCCAGTCGCAGTACGTTCTATCAGAGTATTTTCCTTCAACAAAAAATCATTGGAAAAGCCTTGCTGGGCAAAATAGGGAAAGTCATCTTCTTCTTTCAGTCGTATGCCCACGGCATCGAACCCGGTCCACGCCTTCAACTCGGCAAGAACGTGCTGAAGTGAATCCTGCATGCTTTCAGGCTCATTCAGTATTTGCAGTATTTTTAAACCCATTTCTTTATATGCATCCGTCCGTTTGCGCTCGGTGATATCGTTAAATGTCCAGATTCTTCCGTAGTATTTGCCGTCTTTCCCTAAAACCGGAGCAGAATATCTGTCCAGAACCATCCCGTTCTTAAATTCGATCTCGTCCCTGCTGGTTTCGTTAATGTGAGTGTTGAGATACATAATTTTTCCCATAAATTGCTCAGGGTATCTGGTTAAATCAACAACATGTTTAAGCAACACAGAGTCATCTTCATCAGCAAGAATATCAGGAGGAATATTGAACAGCTCAACGATTCGCCGGTTGGACAGCAAGCGTTTATTATTTTCATCTATGACTAAAATTCCATTATTCGAGGCGTTTGCCTGTGCCTCAAGCAAAGCTGTTCTTGATTGCAATGCCTCTTCCGCCAGTTTGCGTTCAGTAATGTCATAAAATACTGCCAGGTGGTTGCCTTCTAATGAGTCAGAAAGTAAAGTGGCGCTGACCAGTACGGTCTTGTTCATTCCGTTTTTGCATTTCATAGTTACTTCCATGGGCGAGAATACTGCACCCGCCTGCTCCGTCTGCTTAAGCTCGGCTTGCCAGGCATCAGCTACCTGTTGCCGGTAATCAGGGTCGGGATAAGCTTCAGGCCACCAATGTGCGAGCGTGGGAATATCATCCTGAGTATAACCAAACATTTGAATAAATGCCTGGTTCAAAAAAGTGATACGCTGCTGATCATCATTCAGGGCCATCGGTACCGGCGAAACGTTAATAATCGTGCGGAATCTAGTTTCACTCTTTCTTAGTGCCTCCTCTGCCATTTTACGCTCGGTAATGTCACTAAAAATAACCGCGAATTGATTTTTCCTAGGGGAGAATGCCACAACTTGATAATGTCGTTTTAATGCAATGGAGTAATTTTCAAAAGTGATGGGTTCGCCGGTTAAAGCCACTTTGCCATAGCTTTCAATCCAGAAATATTCTGTTTCCGGAAAAATCGTTAAGATGTTTTTCCCGATGGCGTCTGTTTTTTTAAGTCCAGTCAACTTTTCGAATGCCGGATTCATATCCAGAAAGCAATAGTCTATTGGTTTGCCGGATGTATCACAGACAATCTCGTGAAGCGCAAAACCTTCAAGCATGGAATTGAAAAGAGAACTGTATTTTCTCCCACTCTCCAGCAATGCATCCTCCGCCCGCTTGCGTTCGGTGATATTTCTCGCTAACGCAGTAACTCCGATAATCTCTTTATTGTCATTTATTATAGGATTAAAAAAACTCTCATAATATGCATGTTCAATATCACCATACATTCGTATAATTGAATGGGATTCTCCATTCAGCGCCCGGTCATAATTCTCTATGTCCGCCTTTCTGTCTTCATCTGAAGTAATGCATTCCAGGATATTCATCCCTAATTTGATATCCTTATTATATGCAGACTTCATTATATCCGAATGGGCTTTGTTAAAATATAAATACCGGTAATTCCGATCAATCGCAAGAAGTATCGTGTTTTTCTGGCTTTCTAAGCTGGATATCAGAAGTAACTTGGACCGTTCAAGTGCTTCTTCTGCTTGTTTGCGTTCTGAAATATCAGTAACGAATCCTTCAAGATGAAGCAAAATGTGATCGGAAGAAAAAAGTCCCTGACCTCGTTCCGATACGTGTTTAACAGAGCCGTCCTTCTTAATAATTCTATACTCTATTGCAAAAGCGGACTCATTTTTAATGGCCTCCTGGATAGTTGCCCAAACCGCTTTCCGATCATCTGGATGAATTATTTGATTATAGGATATAATCTTATTATCTATAAATTCATCAGGAAAATATCCTGTAAGATTAAAAGAACCTTCACTGATAAATTTCATTGTCCAGTCCTGATCATTTGAACAGAAATAGACCATGCCGGGAAGATTATTCATCAAAGTCGCAAGTTCTCTCTTGCTCTGCTGCAATGCGTTTTCTGTCAGTTTGCGCTCTGTAATATCTCTTGCCGTGCTGGAAAATCCGCAGAAATTGCCGGCTTCGTCACATTCGGAGCAAATGGTCCACTCCATATAATGTATTTGCCCGGTGATGCTCACTAAACGATTTTCATGTGTAAAAACATCCGGCCCGCTTTTCAGCCAGGATTGAAAGGCTGCTTCGGTTGCGCTTCGATCTTCCGGGTGAATAAAATCAAAAATTGAACGTCCGATACATGCTTCCGGCTTTAAACCATAAACTTTTAGCGATGCATGATTGACAAATAAAAAGTATCCATCTGCATCGATTCTGGTGATAAGATCCGGTGTTCCTTCCACTAAGTTGCGATACTGCTTCCGGCTCTCATGTAATAGTGTTGTCGCTTTCTCCCGATCCGCAATCTGTTTTTTTAATTGTAAATTATTATAAGCTTTTTCAGAAATTTCGTTAGCAAATGCAAACAGCGCTTCTGATACTTTCTTAAACTGTTCAACAGGCATAACCCGGACTTCCGCCAGCGCCTTCATGAAATCTTCTCTGTCTGCCCCGATTTCATCCGCGTAGTCTATCATCCGCTGTTCATCCAATGTTTCATTCCGTACCTGTCCGATCAACCAGTTGGCAATATGTTTTCCGCCAACTGTAATACTTGCGCCGGCATCCCACAAACCTCCGCTTAAACATTGTTGCACCACCGGACCGGAAACGTTATAACGGCCAAGTACGGCATCGGATTTAAAACAGTTCGCACATCCTTTTTCAGTTTTACGGATGATATCATTACATAACCTGCAGAAGTTGCTGGGTTTGGTAATCGGCGAGCCGTCGGGATGGGTAATAATAGAAGCTACGCCGGATGCTTCTGAAAACAAATCCTGCAAGCGCTGGATTTCTTCAAGATTGAAAAGATCGGCAAACTGAATGTTGTTTACTGCATCAGTTGTTAAATTTTTACCGTCTGGTTCAGTGTTCATTTGAATTTATTTTCCTTTTTGCCAGACTTTCTTCTAGGTTCCATGCATGGAACCGCTTTGTTAGTAATAGTATATATTATGATATTCAAAAAGCCAAATGATATTTCGTAAATATAAATACCCGAAAAAGCAGGTTCTACCAGATTTGATCGTTGGCTCTGAGAAATAAATCCGGTAATCATCAATGTGAAAAATTGCATTTTGTTTTTTTTTTGATTTATTTTATTCCACAATATATTGCGGTGTCGAAAATACGGCGATGGTAAATCATGGGTTAAAACCATTTTCAGGATATTATGCACATATCTTTTAGAAGTCGCATCTCTTTGCTTTTTAAACACTTGGTGGCATATTCATAGTTCATATATTTAAATCTGGAAATGAATTATAATAATGTATAAACTGATAACAGCAGTCATATTGTCTCTACTCTGCGGCGGATTTTATCCTGCCTGCGGCGCTGCTGATTTCATAGTCGCGCAGTTGTCTGCCCCTGCTGATATCGAGACGATTTATCAGTTATGCCGGAATTACAAAAGCTGGCAGGAGCAGGCGGACGAATCAGCACGCCAAATCAGCGAACTGAAAGAAATATTAAAATCAACTGATAATGACAGCGAAAAAGCAGATATATTGGAAGCGCTCGAAAATGAAAAACGGCAGATGTCCGGTTTGAAAAAAAATATCCGGCAAGGTATCAAGGCGGCTTACGGTGAAACCCGCAATCTGTTTCCGCAGTTTAAACCCGATATCAATCGTCCAAGCCTGTACGACCCCGCCGATTACGATCCTGATTCGGCACGAATGCTGGCGGAGGCTAGAAGACTGATTGCCGAAATTCGCAGTGTAAACAGTTCAATCTATCATGCTGACGGTTCAAATACCGCGAATCCAATTGAGAAAAGAGTCTGGCAGGACACGACATCCGCCATTGAAAATACTGGAAAAACCCTCGTTCTCGGACTTACCAATTTCTTCATCCGACAGGAAGGAAAAGGCCGACAGAAACCGGATTATCTGAAAAATGCCGAACCGATTCTCACTATCGGCCCGTTCCTGAAAAGAGGCAAGGGCGGTGACGTTCCTGAAGGCGATCAGACCTATATTGATTTTTATGCTTTGAAGAAATCACAGGACAATCAATACGCTTCTGCATTATATTAATTGCGCATCTATAAGTTTATAGGACTATTCAGTTATTATTTATTAGGATGTAGAACATTTATAATACATAAAATAGAAAATCATATATGCCGATACAATATAGAGAGCTTGTGCGCCGTGTGGCAGATCGATGAATATAAGCGAATGTTCGATCTTGCCGATGATGAATTGAATCAAAAAAATCTGGAGTGCGGTGACGGACCGGCCAGTTTTAACTTCGAATGCAATAGTCGGGGCGGAAATGTTACTTCGATTGATCCGATTTATGATTTAACTCCAGCAGCGGATTGACGATACATGGCGTAAGTGTCCAACCCAACCATGTAAATCTAGAAAGTATCAGCTGTTATTTTATTTCATCCTGAAAAAAACTGACCCCTGGGCGGGTTGTTTACTCCGTTGGATTCAATACCTCGACCCTTGGGGTGACTTTGTTCTTTGCTTTGGCTTTTGTCTTCGAATCTCCGGCCCGCCCGCAGGGCGTGGAAGTCCGTCCGTAATACCCCGATGCTTGCCTCGGGGATAGGATGGACAGGAGGAGATTCTTTATTTATAAGATTTTCAAACAACATTTTGGATCCCGCAATTGCGGGACTAACCTTAGAGTTAGCAGGACACGAAAAATGGCAAATACAGTCTCACCATGAAGTAAGTGAAGGCAAACCTGGGAGCGCCGGTCGTCTGACCGGCTTTCGGCTGTTTTTGCTTTGATCGAATAAATCCATAAAGCCGGTCAGACGACCGGCACTCCCAGGCGAATACC
>CAIPAT010000348.1 GCA_903863035.1 uncultured Lentisphaeria bacterium | reverse complement strand
GTTCATCGAGGACAGGAATTGTTTCGTCCTCAAGCGGGTGAAGGAGGCAGGCTCCTTCAGGAAAAAGCAAGCTAAAAAATAGATGTCATTTCATGCCCAGTGACATGGAATGTGTCAACTGGGCTTTTGAAACATGCCAGAGTTTCTTGATGAAAATAAGTTTAAGTTAAAGATTTGCGCAACGAACGGCGCAATCATGATGGGGGATTGCTCAAAACTCTGCCGGATTATCAGCAATCTCGTGAAGAATGCAGTGGAAGCGCTTGAAAGCAGCAACAAGCCGAATCCGGAAATAATCCTGAATATTAATACTGACGGCAATCCAAATGTGATTCAAGTCAGGGATAATGGCCCGGGAATCCCGAAGCAGTTAATGGACAAGCTCTTTGAACCTTTTGTTTCCGGCGGTAAAGCCGGCGGAACCGGCCTGGGACTCGCCATTGCCAAACAGTTTGTTGAAGCGCATAAAGGAAAGATTGAAGTAGAATCCTCTGATTCCGGAACAGGCTTCACAATCTCGATTCCTGCTAAATCATAACAATCAATTTCCAGTTTAAAATTACAGAAATGTTCTACTTCGAAACAGTCCAGGCTGACCATAAAGGCAGAAGGTTCAGGTTAAAATGCAGGATAAAGCAACTATGATATACTCTGCACGGTTGAAAATTTAAGAATAGACGAGCAGGATTGTGGATTGGATTTTTTCGATCCGACTGACAGGCGATACCCACATCGCATGAAGGAGGAACGGAAAAAGACAGTCCCGCGCCTGCGGGATTGCGATCTTTCGATTTTGGATTTGCACTCTTCGAGGCCTTCGATACCCCGATCGGCAGCCTCTCAGAATACGAACCAATTCTCAAAATATTCGCAATCTATGTTAAATTTTCAGCCGTGCAGAGTATAAATAGTTTGTATTTTGAAAATAAAATAAACGGTTCTAAAAATGTTTAATAACGGAGTACAGAAAGATGCTTAAACTGGCGGTGATATTTACCGACAATATGATTTTGCAACAGATGGCTGATTTGCCTGTATGGGGAACAGCCAGTCCCGGGATGTTGGTAACAGTACGTTTTGCCGGACATGAAAAAACAACCAAGGCGGATGCAAACGGAGACTGGTGCGTGAAGCTGGAACCGCTGACGGCCAATTCAGTGCCGCAGGAAATGAATATTACAGTGAACGATTCAGCCCAAACCGCAATAATCCTGCGCAACATACTGATCGGCGAAGTCTGGGTATGTTCCGGCCAATCAAACATGGAATTCGCTGTTTCAAGAGCAAAAAACGGAAATAAAGAAAGTTCTGAAGCTAATTTTCCGGGCATTCGCCTGTTGACGATTCCCAAACTGGTTGCGGAAACTCCGCAGAAATATATCACCGCTGGTTCATGGACCGTTTGCAACCCGGAAACCGTGTCCGGCTTTTCCGCTGCGGGGTATTTTTTCGGACGCGAACTGCACCGTCGGCTTGGAGTTCCGGTCGGATTAATCAATGCCAGTTGGGGCGGCACTGTCGCGGAGGCCTGGACCAGCAGAAAAACGCTGCTTGAAAATCCGGTGCTGGCCGGACTTGTGACCCAGTATGATACGGATGTGTCTAATTCCGGGGAAGCGATTAGTAAATATAAAGAAGAAATCAAGCAGATAGAACAGAAAACCAAAGATATAGAAAATATTGGATATCCGCGCGGCTGGGCGGACATTCCAACTCCGCCCGGGGAATGGAACGATTTTGAATTACCGGCCTCATGGCAGAACCGCGGTCTGGATTTCAGCGGGATTGTCTGGTTCCGCAAGGAGATTGAACTCCCGGCAGGATGGTGCGGCCAGGAATTACGGCTTTCAATCGGAGCCACCGATAAAAGCGACGTTACTTATTTCAATAACGTGCAAGCAGGCAGTATTACCATGGCTGAACGCCAGGACTCCTGGTGTACGCTGCGGACATATATTATTCCCGCCCATCTGGTCCAACCGGGCCGAAATGTGATCGCGGTGCGGGTTCACAGCGACAAATACGACGGCGGCATGATCGGGCCGGCAGCAGCAATGCAGCTATCCTGTCCGGTGCGATCCGGATCATCACCGGTGCCGCTGGCTGGATTCTGGAAATATGCGGTAGAGAGTAACTATGGCAAAATCGCAATTCCGGCGATTCCGCCGGGGCCGGACAACCCGAATTCCCCATGCGTATTATTCAACGGCATGATTTCTCCGCTGATCCCGTTTGCCATTCGCGGCGCAATCTGGTATCAGGGGGAATCCAATGCAGACCGTGCAGTACAGTACCGGACACTTTTCCCGGCAATGATTCAGGACTGGAGAGCGCATTGGAATCAAGGCGAATTTCCATTCATGTTCGTTCAGCTTGCCAACTTCAGGGCGGAACTGTCCTGCCCAGTAGAAAGCAAATGGGCGGAACTGCGCGAAGCACAAACAATGACACTGCGACTGCCGAACACCGGCATGGCGGTCGCAATTGACGCAGGAGATGCCCTCGACATTCATCCAGTGAATAAGCAGGATATCGGCCTGCGGCTGGCGCTCAACGCCTTAGCCATAACCTACGGGCAGCAAGTGCCTTACAGCGGCCCAATGTTAAAGTCAGTAACACGCGAAGGTGATAAGTTAAGAATTCACTTCGACCATATCAACGGCGGACTGCAGAGCCGCGGAGAAAAGCTGCAAGGTTTTATTCTTGCCGGAACTGATCGCAAGTTCGCATGGGCGCAGGCGGCAATAGACGGCGATACTGTCATCGCATCTTCGCCGGAAATAGCCGAACCGGCATTCGTGCGTTACGCCTGGGCGGATAATCCGGCCTGCAACCTGTACAACGATGCCGGTCTGCCTGCCGTCCCGTTCCGCTCCGACATGCCGGGGAATTAATAGAAATGTGAACTTAACCGGCTTCGCCGGGACTTCTTTGTAATGTAGCGCGGGCATTCCTGCCTGCGAAATGTCAGACAGGAATGTCTGACCTACATTAATTAAAATACAAATTCCTATACGATCAAGTTACCGTCTGCCGTCGAGAACAGCTTTTCGATAATTGGCATAATCTTCATAGAGCGTAATTGCGCGTTCGCCTCCGACATGAACCGGATGATCCGGATGCTGCATCAGGCCGGGATACTGGTAGATAATCTGCTTTTCGACAAATGGAGCGGTCAGGTCAAGTTGTGCGGCAACACGCGATATTTCGGTTGGAATCAGGCTGAGCCGGTGATCCATTTCCCATATTTCCAAATCGTTCCAGATGGCAGTACGGCCGCGTTCGCGGAAATAGCAGTTCCAATAGCTCAAACTCTTTTTTTCATCGTTCATGTCTTTCCAGCCGTCATGGGCGAATTTCAACCGCTGATAGAGATACGGCAGACGGTGCAGGCTCTGATGGCGGTCGGCCATGTGGTAGCGTCCGAACGGATCAGGCTCCACCGCCAGTCCGACGCAATCCTGATAAGCAACTATATCCACATCAATATCATGCAGCAATGTAGCGCACATCATCCGGTCGGCATTGGGAGCGATCATGAACGGACAGTCTGCCAGTTGCCGGATTGCGGGAACTATTTTGCGCAGACTGTCGCGTCCGGAAACTGAACCGGGCGGATATTCATACGTCCAGTACCAGCCGCCGAAAGAAGGCAGCCCGCCGTATAGCTCCAGCAGTTCCGATGCAGTAATCCTGGCCTGTTCAATCACTTCACCGGTAAACAGGTACGGGTCTTTTGTGTACATTGTGCCAATGCCGTAAATGATTTTCATGCCGAGTTTTCCGGCTTCATCAACGACTGCGCCAAAGGGGTCCCCCTTAAGCCAGTCCAGCTTCTGCCATGCTTTGCTGTTGTAATAAGCACGGGTTTTTTCCATGCCTGTACGGTTGTCAACACATTGTTGAAAAACCAGCGTATCAATGCCGATAGCCGCCATATCATGCAGCATCTGCCGCCAGTGATCTTCAGTAAGCATACGCATTTCCTGCTGGAATCTGACGCCTTCGGCGTCACTCCAGTGGTCAAGCTGCATAAAGGTTCCGCTAATCAGCCGGTTGTTATTGCTTTGAACAGTCATAATTAGATATTTCCCGTTATTGTTTATAAATCCATATCTGGTAATCTCGCGGCTTCAGTTCCAAATTGACCATATCGCCATTTGCTTCAATTCCGGCTTTCGTTTCAGGGTTGATCAATTTGCCGATTCCGGAAATACCGTACTTCGATAACTTATCCATATCAATCTTAACATTCAAATAATGAGAGATCCGGTTGCAAGCAGGAAAAATCTTGGGACTGAATATTGAACCGTCGAGCAGCGAGTTTCATCCAGTTCCGGAATGTTGCTGATTTTTCCACTCAACAGTTCATCCAGCCGCATGGCAATCTCTTCGTAACGTCCGATGGCGCTGTTAAGCCGTAATTGAATAACTTCAAACCCAAAAGGTTTATTCCGCAGCATCCAACGCTTGCGAAACGACAAAAGCAATTGTTTTAATATCGCGCACATTTCCGGGGTTGCGGTTTTTACATTTGCGAGTGCTGCACGGTCACCGGCATGATATGCTTCAAGCAGCCTCCGCCGGAATTCCAGTTTCTTAATGATCACTTCCAGCAGCAGTACTCCGTGATTGATTTCATCAGGAATGCTGCTGTCAGACTCCGGCTCAATGCCAAGCAGGATGCGCCGGTATTTTTCTATTGCGGTTTCCACCCAGCCGGTGGCCAGGTTGTCATTATCGTTCCAGTTAATGCCAAACAGCGGATCATCCCACAATAACGATACTTCCGAAATTGTTTCTTCGCAAGGATAATGAATTTCCGATAATTTGAGATAATTTTCATAACTGGCTGAACATATTGATCTGAATTTCTCTTTTATGATTTTTTCATCGCCGCTGCCGCCGTAGGCCAGTTCCGCCGCCCAGCACAATCCTGCCAGCGCCGAGTCATATTCACAATATGCGCCGTCATCCTGCCAAAGAGTAAAGAGCACTTCTTTTACTTTCTCCTCGTTACAAGCATCAAGACAGGGCTTGACTGTTTTAAATGTCTTTTTGTGGTCATACCATGTACGTATGCATGTCCATATGCCTGTCGCCATTACAGGAACACAGCCTGCTAGATTACGATGCCGCCGGATGACATCAGCATAATCAGCTTTTTCCTCTTTTGAGTACTCCCAGTAAACCAGATCAACAGTTGGGGGAATTGCAGTTCTCACGTCCTCCGGAATTATCGCGGACTGGTCATAGTCTCCTCTGCCGGGGGCACCAAGGCGGAAATACATATCCGACCAGATCATTGGCCTTAATCCGTATTTATCGCAGATGTTTGATACCTTTTGCAGATGCCGGTTGAAGATATTGAATCCGCGTTCATAGCCGTAAAGATCAATAAACGGATATTCTTTTGCGTTTTTGCATCTATCTTGTTTAATATAAGTGATATAAGTCACTTTTTTTCTTAAAAACGTAGCCAGTAATATATTATTGATATTTTTTATTTAATACTTGTAATATTATTTTGCGAATGCATAT
>CAIPAT010000347.1 GCA_903863035.1 uncultured Lentisphaeria bacterium | reverse complement strand
GGGCGCCGGGCTTTGTGACCATCGGTAAAGAAAAAATTACCGTTGAACTTTTTCCAGCAATCACTGTTCAGCCAAAAGTAAGGCAGGCATTTCAACTTTTTCTCGACCAGGCTGGCGGCAATGACACAACGTTCAATGGGGGAAAAATTGAATTCAGGCTCGGTCGGCAAATAAAAGGAGGGATTTATACTTGCGATTGCACCAAGACATTCTCTCCCTCAAAGTAACGAGTGCTGATACATGTATACTCTGCATGGCTGAAAATTTAAGAATAGACGAGCAGGATTGTGGATTGGATTTATTCGCTCCGATTGACAGGCGATACCCGCATTGCATGAAGAAGGAACGGGAAAAGACGACCGCAAGGCACTCGTCCAGCGCCTGCGGGATTACAATCTTTTGATGTTGGATTTGCACTCTTCGAGGCCTTCGATACCACGGTATCGGCAACCTCTCAGAATACGAACCAATTCTCAAAATCTTCGCAATCTATTGTTAAATTTTCAGACGTGCAGAGTATAACTTTTACAGGAGATTCTATATGCGAACGCTTTCTAAAATAGATATTATAAAAGAAAAAATATTGACCGACATTCAAAACGGGTTATTAAAACCAGGGGACAAATTGTATTCCCGGCACCAGTTCATGAATCGCTATAAATGCTCCCGCGGCAGTATCGACAAGGCGGTCTGCGAACTTGAGCGGTACGGAATCATTTATTCAAGACAAGGGGCCGGAACATACGTAGCGGAAAAACAGGCAAGCAACGGGGAATTCCGCAAAGTATATCTAATCAGTGAATTTACTCCGATGACCGCGTTCAGCCCCGGTTCATTGGCCGCGGAAATTCAACATTATGTGGATTGTTCGCTGTGCTGCCCCAGGGACATCAATATAAATCTCCAGAAAATCGCCAGCCCCGGCAACGCCGTGATCTGGGAGCGTCCGGACTACAGCCAGATGATGATCATGGATTATTTGCGGAATGTCGGCGTCGCGCAATTGATTATCCACCGGATCTACGGAGATTACGATTACGTCCCCACAGATTCCAAAAGCGGCATCAAAGCAGGCCTGGAATGGCTGACCGGTCATGCCGGTAAAAACATCGCTTATATTTCCAGCAAAGCTCAGACCAAATACCCTTACATCGCAGAACGTCAACTGGAATTCTATGAGCTTGTGATAAGAATGACGCTGAAAGTAATTCCGGATAAGCTGTTTATTAATTCTGACAGATATAACTGTGGCTATAAGGAGATTGAAAAAATAGTTAATGCGTTGTTTGATAGTAAAAACCCGGCAAAAGGCATCTATCTGGATAATTTCCTGATGGCCGAGCCGTTGATCGCAATGGCCGAAGCACGAGGCATGCTGCCAGGCCGGGACTTCCACATGCTGGTTTTTGATTTTACTGAAAAACTGGCCGGTACGTCCGGCGTGGCGATGATCTGCCAGAACATGGAAGGATTCAATGGTAAAGTGATCGAATGGATACTGCAGGAAAACCGGACGCCGATGCATGAAAAAATTCTGCCAAGGCTGATTTTCATTGAATAATCATTTAAGAATAATATCAGGTAAGGAGCTGTCAAGAAATAAACTTGACAAGTCTCGCGAAATATCCCGAAGAGATTTTGGGAATTGCCGGTAAGGCGCATACCTGAAGGTATGTAACGAACCGGCAAACACAAAGGCATTCGGGAGAAGCGCGAAGATG
>CAIPAT010000346.1 GCA_903863035.1 uncultured Lentisphaeria bacterium | reverse complement strand
TCAGCAGTTCACCTCGCGCGCCGGTAATCAGTTCCCGCACATTCAACGGCGCAGTTTTAGCGGCGTGCAGTTTCAACGTCAGCGCTGGAATAAGTTTTTCCAGTTTTTTGATACTGGCGGATAACTTGCCGCAGTCAACCGGATTTGCGATTTTATTGATTGCCTCCGCTTCGGATTCGCCGCGCCGGACGGATTCATACCAGCGAACAAGATGCCCCCAATCAACCGTCCGTGCCGCCGGAATCGCTCTGGCAATCTCAACCGCCCCACCGGAATCAAGGCCTAGTTCCTGCAAACTGAACGCTTTGTCAAAAGCGGCAGTATCTTTCGCCGCATCAATATTCCAGGAAGCCGCTGCACCATAAATCATACCATGCATAGAATTGAAAAGTAAATTAACATGCCCGTAATCCCCCCAGTCAGTATTCAGAAAACCGATTGCCCCGTTTTTTCTGCCTGCCTTAGCAAAATTCCAGATGTTTTCACACGCATTATTGATGTTATTTAAGAAACTATTCCAGCCCTGAACACCAGGGCAAACGTAAAACGGGATTTTGTTTTCAGCAAAAAGTTCGCACGGACGATATTTGCATTCCGTTGAATAATCCCAGTTCAGCGCGATAGTGCCTTTCGGAAATTCGGAAATCAGGCCGGGTTCATGCAGCACAATATCACCCCACAGCATCGGAATCTTGTGCTGCTTCTTGACGGCACCGACAATCTTTTCCAGGAAGTCCAGATAGAGACGGCCCTTGCCGTGCTTTTTAGCTTTTGCGGCGTTTTTGCCGGTTCCCAGATCGAATGTCTCATCGCAGCAGATATTAAAATACTTGGAACTGAACAACGGGGAAAATTTAGCGATCATCGTTTCAACCAGTTTGAACGAATCGGCATCGGAACAGTTCAGCGTATAGTGAGCCATGCGCTCGTTAAAATAAAACGGCAGTTCGGAAGCCTTGATATCCAGTTCGTTCAGATGCTCCAGCCGTTTGCTGCGCAGCAGATGATAGCAATGACCGAAAGTGCTTAAGGACGGCACCAGGTCAATGTAAAGTTTTTTACAATAGTCGTCAAGCCGCAGAATCTCTTCGGCTGTCAGCGGGTCGCTACCGGCCCAGATGTCGGACAGTTCGGCAAAGGCGAAAGTATGTTCAACATACAGTTCCAGATGGTTGAGCTTGTAGTATGCCATCTTGTCCGCCAGTTCGAACAGCGTTTCCAGTTTCGGCACTTTGCCGCGGGTAGTGTCATGATAGAAACCGCGGGCAGGGAAATCCGGGGTGTCGGTGATTGTGCAGCATGGCAGTTCAGCCCCATATTCCGTGACCATCTGCCGCAACGTCTGGATACCGTAAAATAAACCAGGCAGGCCATCCCCGGTTATTATCAGACCAAAATTATTTATCTCTATTGTATAGGATTGAGCGTCTGCGGAACCGGCAAGCGTCAGAAAGATCATATTCTCGCCGGTATTAGTTGAGCGCGTAAGGACAGGGCGGCAAAAGATAGTTCTAGCGATAGTATCTGCCAGCAGCAATGGTCCCGCCAGAGGAATCAGTTGATTGTTCTGATCAAGAATAATCGTTGTTTTCTCGTCCAGCACACAAGTTCCAGATCTTGTCTTCATTTCCCCGGGCATTGGTATAATATTCATTTCCCATATCTCCATATTTAACTAAAAATTTGCGGACGCAAGACGCGTCTTTGTATCTATTTTGACGTTAACGGCGACAGATTCTAAAAATCCAGGGCCACTCTACGCATCTAATTCATTGTTAATGCATTACTCATAAAATATTGCTGTTTGCGCTTGCAATGCCAATAATTATTATGTTATTTGTTTATTATCAATAATTTAGCCAGACTGGCACCAATGCCAAAACTGGATTTAAATTCTAATTAAGACACGCTAAAGTCGTGAACACCAACAAGATTA